>NZ_JBFAKH010000033.1:0-88486 GCF_040655635.1 Streptomyces sp. NPDC050388 | reverse complement strand
GGAGCGCCGGGACGACATCCATGACGCCTTCCTGCAGTTGGCTGTCTGCCTCATCCTGCACCGGCGCGTCCGAGCACTCTGTTAGGACCTCTAAGGAGGTCATGGTGCCGGAGGCGGCCGAGCGCGGCCGGGTACCGCTGGAACGGGCCGCCGGCCTGTCAGGGGTGACCGGACGCCTGGCCTCCACCGTCGGCCTGGCGTCCGGCGGCGCCCTGGTGGCGCTGCTCGGTCCCCTGACAACGCTGACCGCCGACGCGGGCTGCTTCGCTCTCGGTTCGGTGGTCACCGCGCTGTCCCTGCCTCGCGGCACGGGGCGCGCCGCCACCGCACCGCCCTCGCCGGCCGGTTCGCCGGAAGCAGGCTGCTGGCGACGGTTCGCGGCGGGCTTCACGTTCTTCCACGGTGACCTGTTGCTGCTGACGGTCGCTTTCATGGCCGCCGTCACCGACCTGCTGGACACGGCGTTCAACTCGGTGCTCGTGCCGGTCCGGGCCGACGAGTCCGGGAACGGGCCCGGTGCGATCGGCCTGTTGGGGAGCGTCCAGGAAATCGCCGCGGCGTACGCGCACCGGCTGCGGCGTCGGCTGGTGTTCTTCACCGGGTTCCCGCTCGCCGGGGCACCGAGATTCCTGGTCCTCGCCCACGACGCGCCGAGGGGGCGGTACTGGCCGTGTCCGCCCTCGGCGGTTTCGGCGTCGGCTTCGTCACCCCGGTGCTGGGAGCCGTGCTCTTCGAACGGATCCCCCGCCGGATGCCGGGCAGGGTCAAAGCGCTCACCACGTCACTGGCCTGGGCCGGCATGCCACCGGGCGGGCTGATCGCCGGGGCGGCGGTGGCTTCGGCCGGGCTCGTGCCGGTGCTGCTCGGTGGAGGGGCCGCGCCCTTCCACACCACGAATCCGGCCGGCCTGAGGCCGGAATGGCGTCAGATGGACCGTGCGGGCGGGCCCGGCACCGGGGAACCTCAGTCTGAGAAGCCACGTTCTCCGGTTCGTTCTCCGGAGAGGAAACGCCGCTGATCGGCACTCGGGAGGGAGCGTTGGGCAGGCCTTGCACCTGCATCTCCCCACGGGGAGTGGGGCGTCTTGCCTTGGACCACCAACGCGTGAGAACCGCCGGACGCTGCCACGGCGTCTTCACGCTGCACGCTGGCCCGGTCCGCGCGGCGGTTCGCAACCGAGGTACGCCGATGGGGTGCCGCTGCGGTTTCGGGGGCCGCCGACGGGTGGTGGCGGGGCGAGGGCGCCGGGGCGTCAGGAGCCCGTCGCCCGAGGAGCGTTTCCCTGCCCGCCGGGTACCCCACCCGGGTACCCGGCGGGCAGGGTGTCCTGGTGGGTCCCGTCTGGTCGGAGTCGCCCGGTGGTGCGACGCTGGGGTGGAGAGGTGTCCGAGGACGGGGATCCGGGAGGCGAAGCGATGGGACGCGACGTCCCGGCGTTGGTGTTCACCCGTGAGGACCGCCGCCGGTACCGGATCAAGATGCAGGAGTGCCTCGACACGTTCGCACAGATGCTGCGCGAGGCACGGTTCGAGTCCGAGCGGCCCCAGGTGGGGCTGGAGATCGAGCTGAACCTGGTCGACGAGCGGGCGGAGCCGGTGATGCGCAACCTCGACGCGCTCGAAGTGATCGCGGACCCCGCCTGGTCCACGGAGCTGGGCCGGTTCAACCTGGAGATCAACGTGCCGCCCCGACATCTGACGGCGGGCGGCCCGGACTCCTGGGAGTCCGAGATCCGCGCCGCGCTGAATCACGCGGAGCGACGCGCGAAGTCGGTCGGCACCCATCTGATCATGACCGGTATTCTGCCGACGCTGCGGCAGGAGGACGTGGGTGAGTCGGCGCTGTCGGAGAACCCGCGCTACCGGCTGCTCAACGACCAGATCTTCGCGGCCCGGGGCGAGGACCTGCACATCGAGGTGGACGGCGTCGACCGGCTGCGGACCTACGCGGACACGATCACCCCCGAGGCCGCGTGCACCAGCACCCAGTTCCACCTCCAGGTGTACCCGGAGCAGTTCGCCGACTACTGGAACGCGGCGCAGGCGATCGCGGGGGTGCAGATCGGGCTGGCGGCCAACTCACCGTTCCTGTTCGGCAAGGAACTGTGGCACGAGACACGGATCCCGCTGTTCGAGCAGGCCACCGACACCCGCCCGCAGGAGATCAAGGTGCAGGGGGTGCGTCCCCGGGTCTGGTTCGGGGAGCGGTGGATCAACAGTGTCTTCGACCTCTTCGAGGAGAACCTGCGGTACTTCCCGGCGCTGCTCCCCCTGTGTGACGAGCAGGATCCCGCCGAGACGCTGGACCGCGGCGACATCCCCGAACTGGGCGAGCTGACCTTGCACAACGGCACCATCTACCGCTGGAACCGCCCGGTCTACGCCATCGCGCACGACAAGCCGCACGTCCGGGTGGAGAACCGGGTGCTGCCGGCCGGCCCCACCGTGGCCGACACGCTGGCCAACGGCGCCTTCTACTACGGGCTCACCCGTGCCCTGGTGGAGGAGGAGCGGCCCGTGTGGTCGCGGATGTCGTTCTCGGCCGCCGAGGAGAACCTGCACACCGCGGCACGGCACGGCATCGAGGCACGGCTGTACTGGCCCGGGATGGGCGAGGTGCCGGTGCCCGAGCTCGTGCTGCGGCGGCTGCTGCCGCTGGCGCACCGCGGGCTGGAGCTCTCCGGGATGGACGAGGTCTGGCGGGAGCCGCTGCTCGGCATCATCGAGCAGCGGTGCGTCACCGGGCGCAACGGGGCGGTGTGGCAGAAGGAGATGTTCCACCACATCGACGCCTCGGCCCACTGCGGCCGCCATGAGGCCCTGCGGCGGATGACGCAGGTGTACATCGACTACATGCACCTCAACGCCCCGGTGCACACCTGGCCCGTCGACTGACGCGGGCTCGGCACCCCCACGGCCGGCTGGAGCGGTGAGCCGTCGGTGCCGTCAGCCGTCGGTGGCCCGGCCGAGGACCCCGGACACCTCCCGGCGCATCACGTCCCGGGCTGCCGGGGGGAGCGAACCGAGATCCGTGCGGTCCAGGGCATCCAGCACCTCGTCCGGGCCGGCCGTGAACTGCGTGCTCCCGCCGTTCACCTCGTAGCCGTCACGGACGGCGACGCGGACACGGCGCCGTCCGTCCCCCTCGGCGTGCACGGCGGTGGCGACGACGAGCGGCGGCGGTCCGCCCACCTCGCCGGGCGCCTTGTGGTACCCGCTCGTCACGGGGGCGCGCCAGCGCAGGCTGAGCAGCAGGTGACGCTTGGCCACCACCTCGCCCAGATCGGTCTCGTAGGTCCCGTCCCGGTCCAGCACGGTGGCGCGCGCGTCCAGGACGAGCGCCGCCGGCAGCAGGCAGCGCAGGGTGCTGCCCACGATGTTGCCGCCGACCGTGGCCGTGCGGCGCACGGCGCCGGTGCCCACGGTGGCGGCCGCGCCGCGCAGGACCTCCGGCACCCGCTCGTCGATCCGGTGCAGCAGAACGGCCGCGCCCAGGGTCTCGCGCTCGAGCACATTGGCCTCCGGGAGGCTGCGCAGGGACATCGCCTGCTCGGGGAAGCCGTCCCGCTGCCAGAGTGCCCACACGAGGGTGGCCCCGCCGATGGGCACCGCTCCCTCGGCCATGCAGTTCTGTGCTTCGGACAGGGACGTGGGCAGACGCAACAGCACGGCGGTCGACCTGCTTTCCTCTGCTTCGGCGGAAGGAACCGGGCACTCCGCACATGATCACGGACACTGCATTCTCCGTACGGCCACGGGGGCGCGTACAGGGCTCACGCATGCACCGTGTGCGGCGGAGGTACGCCCAGCGAGAGGCAGCACGGCAAAGCAACCTGTCCCGGCTCCGGACCGTCCCACACAACGCATGCCTCACCCACCGCTCACCACACCGCTTGCCCCACCGACGAACGAACGGACAGATGAACGCCGCGACGCTGCTGGACGTCCTGCTCGATGCCGCCCACCGCTCCCCCGACCAGGTGATCGTCCATGTCCGGGGGGACGGCGGTGAGGTGGCCGTCACCTTCCGGGAACTGGTGGACCGGGCACTGCGCGTCGCGGGCGGTCTGCGCGCGGCACATGTCGCGCCGGGCACCTGCGTCCCGGTGCTCGCGGAGGACAGCGCGGACTTCCAGCCCCTGTTCTGGGGCGTGCTCGCGGCCGGTTCGGTACCGGTGCCGCTGGCGCCGGACGCGCGGCGGGTCCGGCCGGTGTGGGAGCACCTCGGCCGTCCCCCGGTCGTCGTGGACGCGGCCTGCGCGCCGGTGGCCGCCGAACTCCCCGGCGGCGCCGAGGTCCTGCGGCTGGACGCACTGCGGGCGTGCCCGCCCCTGGCCGTTCCCGCCGAAGCGACCCCGGACGGACTGGCCTTCCTGCAGTTCTCGTCGGGCAGCACGGGTGCGCCCAAGGGCGTGGAGCTGACCCACGCGGCCGTCCTGGCGAACCTGCGGCAGCTGACCGAGGCTTCCGCCCTCACGGAACACGACGTGGTGGTCAGCTGGATGCCGTACTTCCACGACATGGGCCTGATCGGCACGCATCTGGCACCGCTGGCCGCGCGGGCCAAGCAGGTGAAGATCGGTCCCCTGTCGTTCGCGAAGAATCCCCGGCTGTGGTTCGACGTGGCCGCCGCGCATAGCGCCACGATCCTGTCGGCGGCCAACTTCGCGCTGGCCCTGACCCTCCGCCGGGTTCCCGCCGAGGTGTTCGCCGGGCTGGACCTGAGCACGGTGCGGCTGATCCTGGTGGGGGCCGAGCCGATATCGGCGACGGTGTGGCGGGACTTCACCGCCAGGACCCGGGCGGCGGGGCTGGATCCGCGGGCGGCGACGCCGGTGTACGGGCTGGCCGAGGCGACGTTGGCCGTCGCGTTCCCGCCGCTGGGCGAGGTGGCCGTGCCGGTGGCCGTGGAGCGCGCCGCGCTCAGCCGGGGCCGTGTGGTGGAACGGGAACCCGGCGGTGACGCCGTGGAGTTGATGGATGTCGGCGTACCGGTGCCGGGGTGCTCGGTGCGCATCACCGACGGCGGGGGCCGGGTGCTGGGCGACCGGTGGGTGGGGCACATCGAGGTGAGCGGTCCGCAGATCGCACGCGGCTACCACGGTCTGCCGGACGCGACGGCGCGGGCCTTCGCGGACGGCTGGCTGCGCACCGGCGACCTGGGTTTCCTCCGGGACGGCAGGCTGTGCGTCAGCGGTCGGCACAAGGACGTCCTGTTCGTCAACGGCCGTACGTTCCACGCCCCGGACCTGGAGGAGGTGGCGGCCGGTACGGCGGGGGTGCCGGCCGGTACGACGGTGGTGGTCGGGTCGACCGACCCGGTGGGCGGCGGGGAGCGGGTGGTGGTGTTCGTCGCCTGGGCTCGACCGCCGCGTACCGCGTCCGAGGTGCTGGACCGGGTCGCACGTCGGGTCCGCGCGGCGCTGGGCCACGACGACGTACGGGTGCTCGCGCTGCCGCCGTCCGCCTTCCCCCGCACGACGAGCGGAAAGGTGCGGCGGCAGCGCATGCGTTCCCGGTTCGAGGCGGGGGCGTACCGGCCGTCGGCGCGTTCCGGTGCGGTGCCCGGCGATCCGGTGGAACGGCCGCGGCCGTCGTCCGCGGGGCCGGGGTCGGCGCCCCGTTCCCGCGGGGAGGTCCGGCGTGCGGTGCGTGAGGCGTGGGCCGGGGCCCTGGGGCTGCCGCAGGCGTCGTTCGGGGACCGGGAGCGGTTCGCCGAGCTGGGCGGTACCTCGATCAGGGCCATGGAGGCGCTCGCCGGGCTGGAACGGTCCCTCGGTGTCGCTCTGGGGCCGGCGGTGATGCGCAACGACACGGTCGCCACGCTCACCGACCACCTCATGGACGTCGTCGGGACGGATGCCGTGGAGGGCACGTCCGCCGGGAGGGAGGCCGTGGCGTACGGACAGGAGGGGGCGTCCGCCGCGGGCCGTGCGGACGGTGTGTCCGCGACCGCCGTGGTGGGGCTGGCCTGCCGGTTTCCCGGGGCCGACACGCCGGAGGAGTTCTGGGACCTGCTCACCGGCGGGCGAGACGCCGTCTCCGCGGTGCCTTTGGGCCGCTGGAGCGCGCACCGCCGTACGGGACCGGAGCAGCCGGCGCGTTGGGGGGCCTTCCTCGACGATCCCGCCGCCTTCGACGCCGGCCACTTCGGCATCGGTGACGAGGAGGCGCGCACGCTGGATCCGCAGGCGCGTGTCTTCCTCGAACTCGCCCACGAGGCACTGGAACGCGCCGGGTACGCGGGGCCCCGGCGGCGGGGCCTGCGGACCGGGGTCTTCGCCGCCGTCGGCGACAGCGGCTACCGGCAACTCCTCGCCGAGGCGGGCGCCGCGGGCGCTTCCGCGGACGCGACGGCCCTGACCGGCAACCTTCCCAACCTGGTCGCCGCGCGCGTGGCACACTGCCTCGACCTGGACGGCCCGGCGCTGGCCGTGGACACCGCGTGCTCCTCGGGCCTGGTGGCGCTGCATCTGGCCCGGCGCAGTCTCGCGGACGGCGAGTGCGACGTGGCGGTCGTCGGCGGGGTCAACCTGCACCTCACCGCCTCCGCACACCAGGCCCTGGAGGCGGCCAAGGCCCTGTCACCGACCGGGCGCAGCCGTGCCTTCAGCACCGCGGCCGACGGGTTCGTACCGGGTGAGGGCGGCGCGGTCCTCGTCCTGCGGCGCCTCGAGGAGGCCCAGCGGGACGACGACGTGGTCCTGGCCCTCGTACGCGGTACCGCGGTGAACAACGACGGCACGTCGCTGAGTCTGATGGCGCCCAACCCGCTGCGGCAACGCGAGGTGATCGGCCGGGCCTACACGTGCTGCGGCGTCGACCCGGCGTCGGTCTCGTACGTCGAGGCCCACGGGACGGGCACCGCCGTGGGGGATCCGATCGAACTGCGGTCCCTCGCCCATGCCTTCCCGGCCCGCCCGGACGGCCGGCCCCGGCTGCTCGGCTCGGTGAAGACCAACGTCGGGCACCTGCTGAACGCGGCGGCGCTGCCCTCCCTGGTGAAGGTGGTCCTGGCCCTCGGGCACGGGCGGCTGCCGGCCTCCCTGCATCACGCACCGGTCTCCCCCGCAGTCGAGCGGTCCGGGTTCGCCCTGGTCACCGAGGTGACGGCCTGGGAGTCGTCCGGGCCGCACAGGGCGGGGATCAATGCCTTCGGCTTCGGCGGCACCAACGCGCACGCCGTACTGGAGCAGGCGCCGCCTTCCCGTGCGCTGCCGCCGGGCGGGGATGCCCGGGGCCCGAACCTGCTCACCCTGTCGGCAAGCAGCGCCGCCGGGCTCGACGCGTGGACGGCGCGGGTCTCGGAGCAGTTGCGTGACCACCCGGAGTTCACGGAGGGCGACGTCTGTCTGACGGCGGGCACCGCACGCGACGAACGGCCGCACCGGCTCGCCGTCGTGGCCGCCGGCGACCTGCGTGAGCAACTCGCCTCGGTGCGCGCCGCCGACGGGGCACCCGTGCCGGGCGCGGTCGCCGGGACGGTGACGCACCGGCCCCGGACCGTCTTCGTCCTGCCCGGTCAGGGCGGCCTGCGACCGGGACAGGGGCGGGAGTTGTACGACACTGCACCCGTGTACCGCACGACGCTCGACGAGGCCTCGGCGCTGGTGGGGGCCGTGCACGGGCGGGAGCTGACGGGCTGGTGCGTCGACGGCGGAGTCGACGCCTCCTCGCTGGCCGCGACCGAGGTGGCGCAGCCGCTTCTGGTGGCGCACGGCGTCGCGCTCGCCCGGCAGTTGACGGCCTGGGGGGTGCGGCCCGACGCGGTGGTCGGGCACAGCGTCGGTGAACTGGCGGCCGCCTGCGTCGGCGGCATGCTGTCGTTGTCCGAGGCGGTGCTGTTCGCCGCGGAACGAGGGCGGCTGATGGGCGGTTCGACCGCGCCGGGTGCCATGGCGGCGGTGCGGGGCGCCGACGAACGGGCGGTGGAGGACCTGGTGGCGGCCTCCCCCGGTGACCTCGCGGTAGCGGCGTACAACGGTCCCGGCCGACTGGTGATCTCCGGCACCCCCGACGCGGTGCGGCAGGCGTCGGAACTGCTCACCGCGCAGGGCGCGACAGTCCGTGCGCTGCGGGTGCCGCGCGCCTTCCACTCGCCGCTGATGACGCCGGTCGCACCCGGGGTGAGCGATGCGGCGCGCAGGCTGCTGAGCCCCTCGGTGCCCGCGCTCGCGGTGATGAGCACGCTCACCGCCGAGTGGCAGCCGCTCCTGGACCCGGACCACCTGCGCGAACACGCGCTGCGGCCGGTCCTGTTCGGCCGGGCCGTGGACCGTCTGCTGGACGAGGGCTACGACACGTTCGTGGAACTCGGCCCGGGTGAGAACCTCGCGGGTCCCATCCGTGCGGTGGCCGCCCGCCGCCGGGGGCACCCCGGCGGCGGCCATGACGGCGCTCATGACGGCGCCCTCGTGGTGTCCGCCCCCGTACAGCGGCCCGGCACCGGGGCCGCGCCGGGCGGGGCACGGGAGTTGATGGAGACGGTGGCGCGGCTGTGGGTGCGCGGGGTGCCGCTGGACCGTACGGCGCTCGACGCGGGCCACCGCAGAGTGCGGTTGCCGCCGTACCCGTACCAGCGGCGCAGGCACTGGCCCGAGCCCGATGCGCGCGGACTGCTGCACCGCGTCGGCTGGCGGCCCGCGCCCCTGCCGGGCGACGGTCTTCCCGGCCCCGTGCTGGTGACCGGCGCGGACCCGGTGGCGGTGCGCCGCCTGGCGGACGGGTTCGCCGCCGTCGGCGTGCGGGCCGTCACGGCCGACGACGGTGAGATCCGTCCGCAGGCGGTGGTCCTCCTCGGCGGGCCGGCCCGGCCGGACCCGGCGGAGGGTCTCGAAGGGGACCTGCGGCAGGCCGTCGCGGCGTTCCAGGACGCCCTCGCCCTGCTCGACCGGTCCGGAGCCCGCCGCCTGCTGGTCGTGACCGAGGACGCGCACGTCACCGGGCACGGTGTGGAGCACGCGGTGCCCGGGCAGGCGGTCCTGGGCGGTCTGGCACTCGCCGTGCCGGAGGAGTCGGCCGGGGTGGTCGCGAACTGGATCGACCTCTCGTCCCACGACGCACCCGGCTCCCCCGACTCCCCCGACGGCGAGCGGCTGCTCCGTGCCCTGGCCGCCGAGTTGACGGCGCCGCAGGCGGCAGGAGCCGTGGCCTGGAGGGGAGGGCAGCGCCTCGTACGGTCCGTCGCGCCGGAAGCGGCGGGAGCGGCGGGCAAGCCGGTCTGCGAGGACCGGCTGCCGGTCGACGGTGCGTACCTCGTCACGGGCGGTGCCGGAGGCATCGGGTCCGCACTGGCCCGGGACCTGGCGGGCCGGGGCCGGCCGGTCCTGGTGCTGGCGGGACGGTCCCCGAACCCGCCCTCGGGTCTGCTGGAAGAGCTCACCGGCCTCGGTGCCGACGCACGCTACGTCACGGCCGACCTCACGGCGCCCGACGACGTGGAGCGGCTCGTCCGCGTGCTGCCGCCGCTGGATGCCGTGTTCCACGCGGCGGGCGTGGTACGGCCCGGCAGCCTGCGCGGGACGGGCGTGCGGGAGACGGTGGACGCGCTGGGGGCAAAGACCCTGGGCACGGTCCTGCTGGCCGACGCGTTGCAGCGGCACGGGCAGCGTCCGGGGGTGTGTGTCGCGTTCTCGTCGGTCTCGTCGGTGCTGCCCGGCCTGGCCGGTGCGCTGGGCGGTTACGCGGCGGCCAACGCCTTCCTCGACTCCTTCGCCGGAGCAGAGCGCCTGGCGGGCCGGCCCTGGCTGTCGGTGAACCTGGGCCCGTTCGCCGAGACGGGCCTCGCGGTCGCCGCGGGCCTCGGAGCACTCGACGGTGCCGGGAGCCGCACGGCCGTCGCGGGCGGCGGAGGCCGGCCCCTGGCCACCGCGCCCGCGCTGGCCGCGTTGCGCACGGCGTGCGGCACCGACGCCGCTCAGCTGGTCCTCGCCGACCTGGCGCCGGCGCCACGGCCTGCCGCCGTGCCGCAGCGTCCCGCACGGCCCACGGCCGTCGAGAGGACCAACGACACGGACGACGCCGGCCGACGCCGGTCCGCGGTGCCCTCGGACACCGCCGTCGTGCTGCGGGAACTGCTGGCGCAGTCGCTCGGTGTCCCGGCGTCCGCCGTCGACGACGACACACCGTTCCTGCGGCTCGGCCTGGACTCGCTGGGCGCCGTCGACCTGGTCAAGCGGCTGGAGCGGAGGCTGGGGCGGCGACTGCCCACCACGCTCTTCTTCGAGCACCGGACGGTGCGTGAACTCACCGCCCACCTGGAGGACCACACCGGTGAACCCTCCGCACCGGCCGCGAACGGGCCCGGGCCGGATGACGGGCCCGGTGCCGGGAACAAGCTGCCCTTCGCCCTGACGCCCGTGCAGCTCGCGCTGTACACCAGCAGCAGGCTGCACCCGGACGTCCCGGCACGGGGGCATCTGCGCCTGACGGTCCGCGGCCCGCTCGACACCGGTCTGCTCGGCCGGGCGCTGGCGGCGCTGGCCGAACGGCACGGCATGCTGCGGCTGCGGGTGGCCGACGTACCTGAACCGGGCGGGCTGCCGACGCAGCGCACGGCGCCGCCGGTGCCGCTGTCGGACTGGTACGAGGTGCGCGACGGCGCCGCCGACGAGGTGGACGCTGTCGAAACGGCCGTGTGCAACCAGCCGTTCGACCTGGCGGCGCTGCCGCCGATCCGGGCCGTACTGCTCCGCCGGGAGCCGGCGCTCGCCCATCTGCTGCTGGTGGTGCACCACGTGGCGGTGGACGGCTACAGCCTGAACCTCCTCGCCGAGGAACTGTGGAACACGTACACCGCTCTGTACCACGGCGAGTGTCCGCAACAGTCGCTCGCGGCCCCGGACTTCGCGCAGTACGCGTCGAGTCTGCCGTCGTCCGAGTCCGCTGAGCGGCGTGCCGACCGGCGCTACTGGTCCGAGCGCCTCGCCGCCCATGACGAACCGCTGCGGCTGCCGTACGACAGTGCTCCCGACGCGCCCCCGTCCGGCCCGTCCGGCCCGATCGTGCAGCACTACGGCGAGCTCGACGCGGAGTTCACCGCCGGCCTGGAACAGTTGGCCGCCGCGCACGGCATCTCCCTGTTCCACCTGCTGCTCGCCGCGTATGTGCGCTGCCTGGCCCGGTGGTCGAAGGGCCGGGACGTCGCCGTGAACGTGGCCAGGGCCCGTCGCGAGGACCGCTTCGAGGGTGTGGAGCGGTTGGTCGGCCCGCTCGCCGACACCCTTCCCCTGCTGTGCCGAACGGCTGACGACGAGGGGATCCTGCCCCTGGCGGAGCGGTTGCGCCGGACCTGGCTGCAGGGCGAACGGCACGCGGGGCTGAGCAGTCTGGACCTGGCCGCGCTGCTTCCCGGTGCCGCGCCCGGTACCGGATCCGGCCCCCGGACGGTGAGCCCGGCGGGCTTCAGCTTCGCCCGTTTCCCGGTGAGCTCGGCCGCGGACTGCCCGGTGGAGGTACGGGCGACGGCGGCCGGCACCGGGTCGGCCGCGACCCGGCTGAGTCTGCTGTGCTGGGCGGACGGCCCGCTCCTGCGCTGGTCGTGGAACTTCCCGGAGCCGCTGTTCCGGCGGGCCACCGTGGCACGACTGGACCGGGAGTTCCGCGCCGAACTGGCCGCGGTGCCGGGCACACCGCCGTCGCCCGGCCCGGCGGCACCGTCGCCGGATGCCGGCGCCGTTCACCCGGTGCCGTCCCCGGTGCCGTCCCCGCTGGTCGCGCGGCTGCTCGACCGGTTCCGGGACCGGCCCGACGCGGTCGCGGTGGACGCCACTGCCACCGCGGACGTCGCGGGTGCGTCGCTCAGCTACGGGGCGCTCGATCGCGCCTCCGCTCTGCTCGCCGCGCGCCTGCGCGCCCTCGGCGTACGGCCGGGTGATCTGGTGGGCCTGCTCACCGAGCCGGGTGCCGACACCGTCGTCGGTGTGGTGGGCATCCTGCGCGCGGGAGCCGGCTGGGTCCCGCTCGACCCGGAGCATCCCGTCGCGCGCCTGGCCGACCAACTGGTCCGCACGGGCACCACCACCGTGGTGTGCCACGCCCCCACCCGGCAGACCGCCGACGCGCTCACGGCCGTACGGGCGGTTCCCGTCCTCGGGGACGCACCGGTGGACGGCGGCGTTCCCGTGACCGTACCGGAGCCTCCTGCCGCGCCGCCCGGTGCCGGGGCGATCGCCTATGTCATCTTCACCTCCGGTTCCACGGGACGGCCCAAGGCGGTACCGATCACCCACCGGGCGATGGAGAACTACCTCGACTGGGCGGTCGCCGCCTTCGGCTACGGTGCCGGCGACCGCCTCGCGCAGACCGCGTCGCCCTGCTTCGACGCCTCGGTGCGCCAGTTGCTCGCCCCTCTCCTGGTCGGCGGCACCGTGGTGCCGGTGCCGCGGGCCCTGCTGCGGGATCCCGAACTGCTGCTCACGCACGTGGAGCGGGCGCGGGTGACCGTGTGGAGTTCCGTGCCGACGCTGTGGGAACAGTTGCTGTCCGCCGCCGAGGCGAGGGTACGGAGCGGGACGGGTCTGCCGGACCTGACCGCGCTGCGATGGGTCCATGTCGGCGGGGAGACACTGCCCGTGGATCACGTGCGCCGCTGGTTCGACCTGTTCGGGACCGGCGCGCGCATCGCCAATCTGTACGGGCCCACCGAGTCGACCGTCAACGCCACCTGTCACGTCATCGACTCCCGCCCCGGCGACGAGGTGCGGCAGTTGCCGATCGGACGCCCCGTGGCCGGAACCGACCTGGAGGTGGTCCGCGCCGACGGCACCTCCTGCGAGCCGGACGAGCCGGGTGAACTGCTCATCGCGGGCGCCGGTCTGACCCCCGGTTACCTGGATGAACCGGAGCTGACCGGGCGGGCGTTCACCCTGCGGGCGGGGCGGCGCTGGTACCGCAGCGGAGACCGGGTCCGCCGGTCGGCCGACGGCACCGTGGAGTTCCTGGGCCGGATCGACGACCAGGTGAAGATCCGTGGGAACCGGGTGGAGCCGGGAGAGGTCGAAGCGGCGCTCCAGGAATGTCCCGGCGTCGCACGGGCGGTGGTGATCGCGCGTGAGGGGCGGTTGCTCGCCTTCGTCACCCCCCGGGCCGCGGCGGACCGGCCGGACACCCGGAAGGTGCGCCGGTACCTGGCCGGTCTCCTGCCGTCGTACATGCTCCCGGCCCGGATCACCTGCCTCGACGCGCTGCCCCTCACGGGCACCGGCAAGGTGGACCGCCTCGCGCTGGCCGACCCGTCCCCCGGCTCCGGCGCGACGGCGGCCCAGGACGGTGTCCCCGCCGATTCGGCGTTGCCGGACGGTGCCGGGACTCCCCCGGCCACAGCGACCGAACGACGCATGGCGGAGATCTGGTCCGACGTGCTCCAGGTGGCCTCGGCACGCCGGGAGGACGACTTCTTCGATCTGGGCGGTGACTCGCTGCTCGTCCTGAGGGTGTTCTCCCGGCTCGCGGAGCTCGAAGCGCCGCTGCCCCGGCCGACCGTGATCTACCGTCATCGCACCCTCGCGGCACTCTCCGCGGCCGTCGACGCCGTCGCGGTGGAGCCGCGTTCTGCTGCCCCTGCCCCTTCTCCTTCCCCGGCCGCGGACGACCGCACGGCCCCGTTCCCCGTCACGCCCGGTCAGCGCGGTTTCCTCCTCGCGGAGGCCCTCGCGCCGGGCGGTGGTACCTGGCTGGCGCGGCTTCGGCTGTCCGGACCGCTGGACCCCGATGTCTTCCAGGCCGCGGTCGACCTGCTGGTGGAACGTCACGGCATGCTGCGCACCGTCTTCCCGGCCGGTGCCCGTCCGCCCGTCCAGCAGGAACTGCCGCCCTCGCTGCGTCTGCCGGTCGCCTTCACGACGGTCGCGACCCCTGCCGAAGTGGACGAACGGGCCGCGGCCGAGGCCGCACGGCGCCTCGAGCCCTGGGCCTGGCCGCTGGTGCGGCTCCAGGTGCTGAGCCTGGCCCCGGAGGAGCACGTCCTGCTGGTGCACGCGCACCATGTCATCGGCGACGGATACAGTGCGGCGCTGCTGATGCAGGAACTGACCGAGGTGTACGACCGGCTGACCGGCGGCGGCGACGCGCCCCCGCTCCCGCCGCCACGCGGCGACTTCCGTGACCACGTCCGGTCCTCGACGCAGGCCGGGCACCAGGCAGGTGCCGCCGGGCGGGCCCGGGCGCGGCGCCGGGCCCGGGTGTGCGCCCCGTACCGACCGCCGGTGCTGCGGACCACCGTCAGCGGCAACGGCGAGGAGGAGCCGACCGGGGCCTGCAGCGACGTCATGTTCCGCTCCGCGGAGTTCACCCTCGGAGCCTCCCCGACGGCGGCACTGCGCGCACTCGCCGCCCGCGCGCGGACCACCCTCTACGCGCCGCTGCTGACCGCCTACTACCAGGAGCTCACGGCGCTGACCGGCCGACCTGACCTGATCGTGGGGCTGGCGGTGAGCGGCCGGGACGGAAAGCTGCCCGACGCGCACCGGGTCTTCGGCCCGTTCGCCACGGCCGTACCCGTACGGCCGGCCTCCGCCCACACCTCCGCCTCCCCCTCCGGCGGACCCCTCTCCGAAGGGGACTTCGACGGCGCGCTCCGCCGCGTCGCAGCGGAGGCGGAGGAGGCACGCGCCCATGAGGACGTGATCCCCCGGAGTACCGACGGGCTTCCCCTGACCTCGCAGTTCTTCTTCACCTTCCTCGACTTCTCCGCGCTGGCTCCCGCGGACGGCGGGACGCTGCGGTTGTCGTGGGAGTCGGGCGACAGCACGTTCCTGCCGCCCTCTGCCACGACGGACGTGTTCATGGCGGTACGGCCCGACGCGGACGGGGTGCGGGTCACGGTCCGGGGCTCGGCGGCGGCGTTCGCACCGGGCACGCTCGACCGTTTCGCCGAATCGGTGCGCCGGCGTCTCATCCGGGCCGCCTCAGGTGGCGGTGGCGTGCCGGAGCGGCCCGGAACACCCCGGCCCGCGCCGCGCCCCTCCGGTTCGGGTGGCCGCCATGGGCCCGGGACGCGGGACACGATGGACGCGGCCCTGGTCGGCTACCTGCCCGCACCCGGTCATCTGGCGCGCCTGGCGGGTCTGCCCGTGTCGGCACTGCCGCGGGCCGAGCTGCGCGACCTGCTGTTCCCCGACGGCGTCCCGCGTCTGCTGGAGACGGTCCGTACGCCGCTGGGCCGGTCCGGTTTCGTCTGCGTTCCGCTCTTCGCCGACGAACTCACGGCGGGCAGCGGGCTGGTGGGGCACGCGGTCCGTGCCGTGTCGCTCGCCGCCGCGCAGGGAGCGCGCTGTGTGTCCCTGGCGGGGATGATTCCGTCGCTGACCGGCTACGGCTTCGACGTGCTGCGGTCCGGAAGTCGTCCGGCGGCCGTGACGACGGGGCACGCGGCGACGGTGGTGGCGGTGGTCAGGACGGTGCACGCGGCGCTCGGCGCCACGGGCCGGGATCTCTCGGATCTCGACGTGGCGTTCGCCGGAATGGGTTCGATCGGCGCCTCCTCCCTGGAGCTGCTGCTGTCCCTGGCCGCCCGGCCTCCCCGACGTCTGCTGCTGTGCGACGTGCGGGGCAGCGGGCCACGACTGGCCGCGCTGGGACGGCGGTTGCGGGAACGTGGACTGGTCGGTGCGGGCGGCGTCGAGGTGGCGGAGTCGGATCGGGTGCTGCCGGACGCGGTCCACGGGGCGGACCTGCTGGTGACGGCGGTGAGCGGCGCCACCGCGGTGCTCGACGTCGACCGGCTGCGGCCGGGGGCCATCGTGGTCGACGACTCCTTCCCGCACTGCTTCGACACCGAGCGGGCCCTCGCACGCATGCGGGAACACGACGACGTGCTGGTGCTGGGCGGCGGGCTGCTGCACGTCGGCCGCACCGACCGGGAGGTCGCCGAGGACCTGCCGGCCGTGGCGGCGGCCGGCTATCTCGCCCAGCCCTGGATCGAGGGCACCCTGGCGTCCTGCCGCGCCGAGTCCCTGCTGCACGCGGCCGGCCACGGACTGCCGCTGGTGCACGGCCTGGTGGACGCCGGGGTGGCCCTGGCCTACTGGGACGCCGTGGAACGGGCCGGGGTGTCGGCCGCCCCCCTGCACCTGCTCGGTCACACCGTCGGAGGCGCTCCGGCGGTGTGACCGAAGGGACCTGAGCGGCCCTCAGACTCCGAATTCCGTCGGTGAGAGGTTCAGGGCCGCGCAGGCCTCACGGATGGCGTACTGCTCGGACGCCTCGAAGGTGCCGTCGGCACCGGCGATGACCATGCCGGTCTGGACGACCGCGCGTGCCTCGACGGGCTTCTTCGCCGCCTTGGCGATGTCCTGCAACGCCCGCGCCCTGCCCGCCTCGAAGTCGGCCACGAGCTGGTCCACGTGGTCGTTGAACCGCTTGCGGAGCTGCTCCGGCGGGAAGTTCTGCAGGACGTCGTTGGAGACGATCAGCTCCTCCACGCGCTGCCGCTCCGCCGGATCCACCCGCCCGTCAGCGGCCGCGACCAGCGCGCACATCGCCATGCTGGCGTCCCGGTAGGCGCCGCTCTTGAGCTCCGCCTTCGCCGAAGCGAGCTGGGACTTCAGCAAGCCCATCAGCTGGGCCTTGGAGCCGCCGGAGGACGAACCGCGCGCAGGGCCGCCGGCCGGTGCCGGTCCGGGGTTCCCGTACTGCCCGCCTCCCGCCCGCGTGCCCTGGGACTGTTGCAGCGCCCTGGCCTGGTCCTTGACACGGTCCCACATCGCCACTGGTTCCACCTCGGCTTCTGTTGCTGTCTCTCCGGTACCGGTCGTCAGTCCCGGATCTCGCGGTCCGACCGGTCAACGGACGCGGTGGCGACCGTGTTCCCACACAACAAAAGAAAGGTAAAAATACTTAGAGTGGTCCAACGCGTCGCGTTCAGGCTTCGGCACGGTCCGCGGACTCGGGGGCCGCCGCCCTCTCGCCGGGGTTGCCCGCTGCGGCGGTGCGCCGTTCGTACCGCAGCGCCGCACCGGTCGCGACCGCGCCGAGGCCCTCCCACACACCGACGCCGATGAACGCCTCGGGCGCTCGCCCGGTGAACACGGCGACCGTGAACACCGTGCACGTCAGCAGCCGGAACGGCACCGTCCACCGGAAGAAGGCCCGCCAGTCGGCGAGCGCCGCCAGTATGTAGTACACGCCCATGTTGAACGCCGCCATGGAGGACGCCGTCACGAAGGCCGGCGTGAGGTCGCCGCTGCCGCCCCGCCCGCCCGGGGCCGCGAGGCCCAGCAGCGACAACTGCGCGGCCGGCGCGATCAGGCCCACCGCGCCCAGCGCGGCGGCGAGTGCTCCGAAGACGGCCATGGTCCAGCCCGAGGCTGAGCGGGGAGTGCGCATCCGGCGAGCGTAGTGGTCGGCGGGACCGCCACCGGGGTCGCGGTCCCGCCGGAGCCGGTCGGGGATCAGCCCACCGTCCACTTCTGGTTCGCGGCGCCCGTGCAGGTCCAGATCTGCAGCCGGGTGGCGTTGGCCGCGTTGTTACCGGTCACGTCCAGGCACTTGTCGGCCTGGGGGTTGACGATGTCGCGGGCGCCGGTGACGACCCACCTCTGGGCCGCGGTGCCGTTGCAGTCCCACAGCTGGACGGGGGTGCCGTCCGCCGTGCCGCCCGAAGCGACGTCCAGGCACTTGCCGAGCGCCCGGATCGTGCCGTCGCCGCCCACCGACCACCGCTGGGCGGAGGTGCCGTTGCAGTCGTAGAGCTGCACCGGGGTGCCGTTGGCCGTGTTCGCCCCGGCGACGTCGACGCACTTGCCCGCCAGACCGCGGATCGCGCCGCCGGCCGGCGCGTCACTCGTCGTCACCGACACGTGGTCGACCACGAGTTGCTGCGGGAAGACGGTCGAGCCGTCCGGGTCCCCGGGCCAGTAGCCGCCCACCGCCAGGTTGAGGATGAGGAAGTACGGCTTGTTGAACACCCAGGCCCGCCCGCCCAGGTCGGCGGGGGTGCGCCGCTGGTAGACGTTTCCGTCCACGGACCAGGTGATCGAGTTCGGCGCCCAGTCGACGGCGAAGGTGTGGAAGCCGTCCGCGAACGCCTGGCCGCCGGGCAGCGTGTAGCCGGCACCGATGCCGCCCGAGCCGGAGTAACCGGGGCCGTGGAGGGTGCCGTGGACGGTGGAGGGCTCGAAGCCGACGTTCTCCATGATGTCGATCTCGCCCGAGTCCGGCCAGTTGACCGGCGTGCCCAGCATCCAGAAGGCGGGCCACATGCCCTGACCGCGTGGAACCTTCATCCGCGCCTCGACGTGTCCGTACTGCGCGGTGAACTTTCCGGAGGTGTTCAGTCGGGCCGAGGTGTACTGGCACGTGCCGTACCAGCACTGGTAGTTGACCGGGTTCTCCTTGCGGGCGGTGATCACCAGGTGGCCCTGGCCGTCCAGGGCGGCGTTCTTGTTGCCGGACGTGTAGTACTGCCGCTCGTGGTTGTTGACGTTGTCGCCGGTCTCGATGTGCCACTTCGAGGAGTCGACCGCCGCGCCGGCGGGCCCGTCGAAGTTGTCCGAGAACGTCACGGCCGCGGGAGCCGCGGCGCCGACCGCCGCCGCGGCGGCGGTGCTGTCCACCGGTTCCGCCCGGGCGGTCCCGACGGCGGCGGAGGCGACCAGGGCTGCGGACAGGGCGGCGATCAGCCATCTGCGGAGCATGCGCGGAGAGGACATGGCTCTCCCTTCCGTGCGGCGGCCCGTACACACGGGTGCGCCGACCGAGGTTGTGGGGGGGTAAGTGCGTCGCCCCTTGATTTAAGGAGTGAGCCAAGAGGGCGTCAATACTTTGGTACGGACCAGTGATTCACCGCCATGCCCCGGTGTGACGCGGACGGGAACCGCGCACCGCCTGCGCGAGAGAACGACAGCACACCGCCGTCGAACATCAAGTGGCCGTAACTTCGGCACGAGACTCCGCAACCGCCTCCCGTACGAGAGCGGTCCGGCCCGGTGGGCCGTACCGGGCGAGGACAGCGCCTGACGTCATGAGCCGCTGCCGGAGGGTGTACTGGCCGGCCTCACTCGGACCTTCCGCTACCGAATCACCGACGGGGCCGCCCGATTCGTCTTCCGCGCGGACGACATCGGCGAGGAGGCCCGACGGCGTCCCGCCGCTGTCGCGCACGCCTTTCCCACCGCACGCACCGGAGCGGCGAAGGGGTGCGCTACATTTTGCTCGCCCTTGACCGCGATCACTCACGATCCCTCACGCTACGGAGCCGGTAACCCCATGAGCGACATCGTCGACGGACTCGGCCGGGCCACCGCCTACGGCGCGCTCGGTCTCGTCCTGCTGGTCCTCGGGATCGTCCTGGTCGACCTGCTGACGCCGGGGAAGCTCGGCCGGCAGATATGGCAGGAGCGCAACCGTAACGCCGCCCTGGTGCTCAGCTCCGCGCTGCTCGGCATCGGCGGCATCGTGTTCACATCCATCTGGACGACGTACGAGGACTTCGGCAAGGGGCTGGTGTCGACCGCGGCGTTCGGTCTGCTGGGGCTGGTGATGATGGCCGTGGCGTTCCTGGTGGTGGACCTCATCACGCCGGGGCGTCTGGGCGCCACGCTGGTCGAGCCGGAGCCGCACCCCGCGGTCTGGGTGACGGCGTCCTGCAACCTCGCGGTGTCCGCCGTCGTTTCGGCCTCCATCGCTTGACGGCGCGTCAGCCCGACACGACGCGGAGCAGAGCCGTGCCGTCCTCCCCCGTCACCGCCTGGACGACGACGGCGTCGGACCGGGCACTGGGTGGCCGTCCGTCGCCCATGCCGCCGCACGAGGTGCTGGAGCCGTCGGAACGCAGCACGACGAGGCAGCCCTGCCCGGGGCCTTCGATCCCGCCCTTGGACTGGCCGTTGCCGGACTTCAGCGCGTACTCGATCCTGTCCGGGCCGACCTCGGTCACGGACAGGGTCGTTGTGCCGGCCGGCCCGTCGAAGCGGATGGTCACCGGTTCAAAGACCGCGATCTCGCAGTTTCCGTCCGAGCAGGCGGCCGTGTCGTGCCCGTCCGCGGCCGACACCGACAGCTGTGCCGAGGCGGAGCGGGACTCCGACGCCCGGTCGCCGTCCGGGGACTGCGCGCCCACGCCGCCCGGACCTCCGCAGCCGGCCAGCGCGCCGACCGTCAGCGCGGCGAGCACCCGGAGCGTGACCGCCCCTCGCACCCGCGTCGTTCCCGCCCGGTGTGCCGTCGCCTCCATGTTCATGATGTTCCCGCGCATCCCCGGAACTCTGCCCGGCTTTCGACGGTGCCGTTCGGCCTTCCCGTGCCGCGTCCCGCGCACCTCGCGCGGCACGGGAGCGCACCTCGGCGGTCGGTTCAGGCCACGCGGGCCGTTCGCACCACGCGGGGGCGCTCCCGCGCCGAGCGTATCGGCGAGGGCGCGATTCGGGGGGACGCGCTGACCCGGTATGTCGTCCGGTTCGGGTCCTCGACGGGGTCCCCGAGCTCGATCTTCCCTGCCGCGTGCAGTTCGTCGCAGTCCGAGGTGGGCAGGGCCGCGTAGCAACCGCCCTGGCCCGTGGTGGAGTCGAGCGGACGCCAGTAGCTGTATCTGCGGCGGCCGTTCGCGTACACCGTGACGAAGGTGGGGGTGCGCGGATCGGCGATGATGCGCAGTGCGTCGGCGCCGCCGGTACCCTCCGGGACGAACGAACTCGCGGGGGCCGCCCGGAGCCCGGTGGTCACCCGTCCGGCGCGCGGACGGTCCTGCATCTGGTTGATGGTGAAGAGCATCGCTGGGGCCTTTCCGGAGCCGGGACTCGAGACCGTCTACCCAGCACGGCGCCGGTGTTGATCTCTTTCATTGATCATTCTGCTCCCTGACACCGACATTAACCCGTCACCGGTGACTGAGGGTGCTGTTTTCTAGCCGCACTTGGCCGTTCTTCGCCGTTCATGGCCGGATCGGTCGAGCCGGTACGCCCACCGCGACCGGCCCGACCGGTCCGGCTTCAGCCGGAAGCCTCGGACGAGAACGTCATCATCAGCTTGTCCGGCTTGACGGTGACCACCGCCTGGGTGCTCGGTGCGGCGGAGGTGACGCCGATCCGGGGCCAGGTCTGGAGGATGGTGGCCAGGATGATCTGGAGTTCCGTCCAGGCGAAGTTCTCACCGATGCACTTCCGGCGGCCGTCGCCGAACGCCAGGAAGGAGCCACGTGTGGCCTGCGAGCGGTCAGGGGTCCAGCGGTCCGGATCGAAGACGTCCGGGGCGGGGAACACCTCCGGGTCGTGCTGGTGCAGATAAGGGCTCCAGACGACGTCGGCGCCCTCGGGGATGCGGTGCCCTCCGAGTTCGATGTCGCGGCTCGCGGTGCGCGTCACCATCCAGGCCGGTCCGTACTTCCGGATCGCTTCCTGGAGGACCCGCCGGGCGTGGACGAGCTGGTCCAGATCCTCGTGCCGCAGAGGGCGGTCGGCACACACGAGGGCGAGTTCTTCACGGAGGAGCCGCTCGGTCCCGGGGTCCCGCGAGATCTCGTACAGGGCCCAGGCGAGGGTGGTACCGGTGGTTTCGATCGCTCCGGTCAGCAGGGTGATGGCCTCGTCCTGCAACTGCTGGCGGCTGAGCGGGGTCTCGGCCGTGAGCAGGGCGGCGAACAGGCCCGCCTGGCGCGCCGGCGGTGCCGACGCGTGCGGGCACCGCGCCGGTACCGCACCGGTCTCGTCCGCCCCCGGGTGCGCGGCGCTTGGGGAGTGGTGGTCGATGGCCTGGTCGATCAGGGACCGCAGGCGGGCGACGCGGGTGGCGTGGGCGCGGTTCGCGGGCAGCGGCAGTCCGGTGATCCAGGAGGGAAGGATCGTCTGCCGGATCGTTCCCTCCATGATCTCGGGCATCAGCGAGGTGAACTCGTTCTCCAGTCGGTCGGGCAGGTCCGTGCCGAAGAGGGCGACAAGGAACGCGGCGAGGGTGGTCGCGTTCATGTCGGCGTACACATCCCGCGGCGCGCCCTGCGGCCACGCCTCGACCATGGCGCGTACCTGGCGGATCATGGCGTCGCCGCGGTCGGCGATGTGCGACTTGTTGAACATGGGCTGCATCAGACGGCGGTTGCGCAGGTGCGCCTCGCCGTCGGCGATGGTGGCGAGACCGTCGCCGAAGAAGAGGCGGAGAGCATCGATGATCCTGCCGCCCTTCGGGAAGTGGGCGGCGTCGGTCACCAGGACTCGGCGGGTCAGCGCGGGATCGGTGACGACGTAGGCAGGGCTCGGACCTATGCGTATCCGGACGACGCTGCCGTACCGACGCAGGGAGGTGATGAACGGAAGGGGGTCCCGGGCCAGCCGGTGGGCGTGACCGATCAGCGGCAGGCCGCCGGGAGCGGTCGGAGTCGGGGCGGACGGTCTCGTCGTGGCGCTCATCGAGCGGATCACTCCTTGTGGGGGGGGCCGTCGGACGCCCCATGCATGCCCAAGATCACGGAGAAGGATGCTGCGGCAGGTCCTCTTCGGCGATCTCACACGCACCGTCGACCGGATGCGGGTTCGCGCATGTCGCGGGAACCTGGAGACATCGCCCGGTTCCGCCCCGGCGCGGTCGTGCGACCCGGGTTGCCCGCCATCAAGCCGAGGAGAGACAGAACCGCAATGCCTTACATCACCGTGGGACGCGAGAACTCCACCGACATCGAGCTCTACTACGAGGACCACGGGGCCGGACAGGCCGTGATCCTCATCCATGGGTACCCACTCGACGGCCGCTCCTGGGAGAAGCAGTCCGCCGCGCTGCTCGACGCGGGGTACCGCGTGATCACCTACGACCGGCGCGGATTCGGACAGTCGAGCCAGCCCACGACGGGATACGACTACGACACCTTCGCCTCCGATCTGAACACGGTCCTGGAGACGCTCGACGTCTCGGACACCGTGCTCGTCGGGTTCTCCATGGGCACCGGTGAAGTAGCCCGATACGTCAGCAGGTTCGGCACGGAGCGCGTCGCGAAGGTGGCCTTCCTCGCCTCGCTGGAGCCCTACCTGCTGAAGACCGACGACAACCCGGACGGCGCGGCGCCCCGCGAGTTCTTCGAGGGCATCTCCGCGGCGGTGAAGGCCGACCGGTACGCGTACTACACGTCGTTCTTCAAGGACTTCTACAACCTCGACGAGAACCTCGGCAGCCGGATCAGCCCGGAGTCCGTCCGCAACAGCTGGCACACGGCGGCGTCGGGTGGATCCTTCGCCGCGGCGGCCGCGCCGATGACGTGGTTCACCGACTTCCGGGGGGACATCCCCGCCGTCGACGTGCCCGCCCTGATCCTGCACGGGACGGCGGACAACATCCTGCCCATCGACTCGGCGGGGCGCCCGTTCCACCGGGCGCTGCCGAGCGCGGAGTACGTGGAGCTCGAGGGCGCTCCGCACGGTCTGCTGTGGACGCACGCCGAGGACGTCAACCGGGCGCTTCTGTCCTTCCTCGCCAAGTGAGGTGACCGGACTTCAGGCCGCCGACTCCGGGCGGACGCGGCAGCGGCCGGGTGTGGCGCCAGGCGTGCTGCGAAGCCGGTGTCGCCGAGGACACCGCGCAGCAGGTGGAGGTTCATTCCGCGAACCGTCCGGGTGTGCGCGCGGGCCGGTGTGTGGAAGGGGCAGTTGCCCAGGACGACGGCGTCACCCTCGTGCCGTGGTTCGAAACCGTACCGCTCCAGCAGGGGGAAGACCTCTTCGTGGCCGTCGGCGCCCACCTGCGCGCCGCATCCCCGTGCCGTGCGGTGCAGGACGTCACGCACCGGCTCCCCGGTGGCGCCGGACTCCTCCACGGCGTGGGCGAGGAGCTGCCCGGCGAGTTCGTGGCGCCGGTCCGGGAGGCTGACGGCGATCTGCTGCGTCGAGCGGCGGTAGAGCTTGGCCGGTCTGCCGCGCCCGGGCCGGTGCGTCCGCTGCGCCGCGCACGGACCACGTCGAGCAGGGACTCGTCGGACGGGCCGGCCGGGCCAGGTGGAAAGCGGCGGTCTGCCGGGCCAGGCCCGGGGCCGCGGCGGCATCGTCCCGGCCCACCGGTTCCGGCTCGCGCACCCCGTAGTCGTGGAGCCTCCGGCGGAGCGCCCCGACCGTACCTCGGCGGGCCTCGCTCGCCCGGCGCTGCCACGGTTCCCGGGTCTGAGGTCAGCACAGCACGCGCAGCGCTCCGGGCAGGACTCTGAGCGTCACGGGGAGAAGGGCGTCGACCTCGCCGTCCGCACCGTAGGGGACTGCGCGGTCGGCGGCGACACGGATCTCCCGTCCCCGCTCCACCCGCACCTGGGGCCGGTGGACGTGGGCGCCCGTCCTCAGGTCGTTCATCAGGGCGAAGAACAGGCGCCTCGGCGCGTCCTCGATCATCACGACGTCCAGCAGCCCGTCGTCCACCCGGGCGTCGGGCGCGATGACACGGCCGGAGCCGTAGTAGCCGGAGTTGGCGGCCACCACGGTGTAGCCGGTGTGTGCGTGCTCCTCGCCGTCGATCGTGACCCGGTAGCGGACCGGCCGCCAGGTGGTGGCCGCCCGCAGTCCGCCTGCGTAGTAGGAGGCGGCGCCCCGCAGCAGCCTGCTGTGGTTGGCGTGGCGGTTGGCGAGCGCGTCCACTCCGGCGTACACGCTGCCGAGGACGACGGTACGGTCGTGGACGGCCGATTCGACCTCGATGGTGTCGACGTGCCGTGGTTCGCTCTCCAGCAGTATCCGGGCCAGGGCCGCCGGTTCGGCGGGCAGTTCCAGGGCCCGTGCGAAGTCGTTGCCCCGGCCTGCCGGCACCAGGCCGAGCGTGGCGCCGGTCCCGCTGAGGGCGCCGCCGATGCCTCCGGCGATGCCGTCCCCGCCGACGGCCAGCACCACCCGCCCCCTTTGCCCGGCGTCCCGCGCCAGCTCCTGCGCGTGGGCCAGACTGCGGCTGTACTCCGTGTGCAGTTCGGCCCCGGCCTCCCGCAGCTGTCGCGCGAGGGCGAGCAGCGCGGCCGCTCCGGCGGATCCGCCCGCGGTGGGGTTGACGACGGCGGTGAACTGTCGCATCGGGTTGCCTCCGGGCGGGCCGACGGGATGGAGCGGGATGGTCCTCTGAGGGATGACGGCGCTTCGGCTCAGTCGGCGGGCAGGAGGACGCCGGGGTTGAGCACTCCGGCCGGGTCCAGGCGCCGCTTCACCGCGCGCAGGGCGTCGGCACCCAGCGGGCCGGCCTCGCGGACGTACCAGTCCCGGTGGTCGGTGCCGACACCGTGGTGGTGGCTGATCGTGCCGCCCGCGGCAAGGATCGCCTCGTTCGCGGCGTGCTTGGCGCGCGTCCAGTGCGCCACGGGGTCGCCGTCGCCCTGTGCCGACACCACGGTGAAGTACAGGGAGGCGCCGTTCTCGTAGACGTGGGAGATGTGGCACATCACCAGGGGCGGGGTGCCGGCCTCGGTGAGCGTGGCGGTGAGCGCGTCGCGGACCGCGGTGTACAGCCCGGGGATCCGGGACCAGAACGTCGCGGTCTCCAGCGTCTCGGCCAGGGCCCCGGCGTCGAGCAGGGAGTCGCGCAGGTAAGGGGCCGAGTAGCGGCCGTGGGCCCAGC
Source organism: Streptomyces sp. NPDC050388 (assembly GCF_040655635.1). Classification (NCBI taxonomy): domain Bacteria; kingdom Bacillati; phylum Actinomycetota; class Actinomycetes; order Kitasatosporales; family Streptomycetaceae; genus Streptomyces; species Streptomyces sp. NPDC050388. Next base: position 62,990 of record NZ_JBFAKH010000033.1, on the reverse strand, counting down.
GGCGGCCGGGTTCCTCCCCCAGCGGTGTTCCACCGCACGCGCGCAGGACGGTCGCGGCTTTTTCCCTGCGGTACGCGATGTCCTCCTCCGTGCCCTCGTAGCCGGCGACGGCCGTGCATCCGGCGGACTGCGGGGTGCCGGAGCCGATCGCGTCCGGCTGGGCGAGGCCGATCAGTGTCTCGGTCTCGTCGGACAGCCGCAGCACGGTGGGGCGCGGCCCGTCCTGGGCGAGGCGGCGCAGCGCGGCGGTGCCCTCCTCGAAGGAGTCGAACCGCCAGCCCTCGTGGACGCGGGCCTGTGGGAGGGGGCGGATCCGGACGGTCACCGACGTGATGACGCCGAAGGCCCCCTCGGACCCCAGGACGAGCTGGCGCAGGTCGGGCCCGGCCGCCGAGCGCGGGGCCCGGCCGGTGTCGAGGGTGCCTTCGGGGGTGGCGAGGGTGAGGGAGAGCACCATCTCGTCGAAGCGGCCGTACCCGGCGGACGCCTGGCCGCTGGAGCGTGTCGCGGCGAAGCCGCCGATGGTCGCCCACTCGTAGGACTGGGGGAAGTGGCCGAGGGTGAAGCCGTGTTCGGCGAGCAGCGCCTCGGCCTGCGGGGCACGCAGGCCGGGTTGCAGGGTGGCGGTGCGGGAGACCGGGTCGAGGGCGAGCAGTGCGTCCATACGGCGCAGGTCCAGGGCGACGAAGGTTCCCCGCCGACCGGGGGCGAGACCGCCGACCACGGAGGTGCCGCCGCCGAACGGCACCACGGGCAGGCGCTGTTCGGCACAGACACGCAGGGCGGCGAGCACCTCGTCGTGGCCGGCGGGGAACAGGACGGCCGCCGGGATGTCGGTGACGTCACCGTGCCGGATCCGCAGCAGGTCGGGGGTGGACTTGCCGCGCGTGTGCCGGATCCGCGTCTCCGGGTCGGTACGCACATGGTCCTCACCACCCAGCACCTCGACCAGCGCGCGGTGCGCGGCGGACCCCAACCGGGGCTCGGGCACGGCCACTTCCTCGAGGGCCACCGGTCCGGCCGCGCACGGCTCGACGCCGAGCAGATCGCGCAACAGCCCGATCACCGTGTCGGGCAGCGGCGTCGCCCTGGCCGGGTCGCCCCAGCCGCTCCACAGCATGTCCATGACTGTCGTCCTCACCGGTCGGTTCGAGCGTCGATGTGAGCGATGCCGTCGCCGACGGCCCCTCCAGCCGTTACACTGTTACACATGACGCCTATTCGTCACAACCGTTCGGACAACGACGCCGTGCTCGACGCGGTGCGCGACTGCGTTCTGGCCGTCGGGGTCCGCCGCACCACGCTGACCGACGTGGCCCGCCGCGCCGGGGTCTCCCGGATGACGCTGTACCGGCGATGGCCCGATGTGCGCTCGCTGGTCGGGGACCTCATGACCCGGGAATGGATCGACGTGGCCACCGGCGCGGTCCCCGAGCGCCGTCCGGACGTCACCAGCCGGGACCGCATGGTCGACGGACTGGTGGCGGGGGTGCGCGCCTTCGGGGAGCACCCGCTCTTCCGGAAGATCGTCGACGTGGATCCCGAACTGCTCCTGCCCTATGTGCTGGACCGCCGCGGAGCGAGCCAGGTGGCGCTGCTGGAACTGCTGGCCGGCAACGTGCGCGAGGGGCACGCCGACGGATCGGTGCGCACCGGTCACCCCGAACGGCAGGCGCGGTCGGTACTCCTGATCGTCCAGTCCTTCACCCTGTCCCTGCGCACCATGACCGACGAGGACGACCCCGACCTCACCTCCGAGGCTCTCCTCGCGGAACTGCGCGACATCCTGGAGAGGACCCTCACACCATGAACGCCCTCACCGGACCGGCCTTCGTCTCGTCCCTGTCCGCCGGGCGCCGCACCCGCGAACTGACCGAGACCGTGGGCGGCCCGACCGTCGACGTCCTGGTCGTCGGTCTCGGTGCCACCGGCGCCGGGACCGCTCTGGACGCCGCGGCCCGCGGTCTGAGCGTGGTGGCCGTCGACGCCCACGACCTGGCGTTCGGCACCTCCCGCTTCAGCAGCAAACTCATCCACGGCGGGCTTCGCTACCTCGCCTCCGCCCAGCTGGACGTCGCCCACGAGAGCGCGGTCGAACGCGGGGTGCTGATGCAGCGCACCGCCCCCCATCTGGTGCACGCCCAGCCGTTCGTCCTGCCCCTCACCCCCCTGGTCTCCCGCGGTCAGGCCGCCCTGGCCCGCGCCGGTTTCCGGGCCGGGGACGCCCTGCGGCTGGCCGCCCGTACCGCGCGGGCGACCCTGCCCGCGCCGCGCCGGATCTCGGTGACCGAGACCCGCCACCTGGCCCCCGCCGTACGGGGCGACGGGCTGCGGGGCGGCCTGCTGTCGTGGGACGGCCGGCTCACCGACGACGCCCGCCTGGTGACCGCCCTCGCCCGCACCGCCGCCGCACACGGGACGCGCGTCCTCACCCGGCTCCGGGCCCTGGAGCTGACCGCGTCCGGCGCCCGGGTCCGCGACGAACTCACCGGCGAGGAGGGCGAGATCCGCGCCCGCGCGGTGATCAACGCCTCCGGCGTCTGGGCCGACGGTCTCGTCGACGGCATCCGGATCCGCCCCTCGCGCGGAACCCACCTCGTGCTGCGCCCGGACAGCCTCGGCCCGCTCCCGGCCGGCCTGCACATCCCGATCCCCGGGGAGCACAACCGCTTCGTCCTCGTGCTGCCCCAGGACGACGGCCGGGTCTACGTCGGGCTCACCGACGAACCCGTGGACGGCGGCATTCCCGAGGTCCCCGAGGCACCCGAGACGGACATCGGCTTCCTCCTCGACGTCCTGTGCTCCGTCCTGGACGTCCCGCTGCACCGGGACGACGTCGTCGGGGCCTTCGCCGGACTGCGCCCCCTGCTGGACACCACGGCGGCCGGCGCCGGCACGACGACGAGGACCGCCGACGTCTCACGACGGCACGCGGTCCTGACCTCGTCCGAAGGTGTCGTCACCGTCGTCGGCGGCAAGCTCACCACGTACCGGCGCATGGCCGAGGACGCCGTCGACACCGCCGTCCGCCTCCGCCGGCTGCCGGCCGGCTCGTCCCGCACCGCGTCCCTCCCGCTCGTGGGCGCCGCACCGCCGCACGTCCTCACCGGCCTGCCCGCACCCCGCCGCCTGGTGCGGCGCTACGGGACGGAGGCACCGGCCGTCCAGGCCCTCGGCGCGCGGGACACCCGGCTGGGCGAGCCCGTGTTGCCCGGACACCCGGTCACCGGGGCCGAACTGCTGTGGGCCCTGCGCCACGAGGGAGCGCTCGACGAGAGCGATCTGCTCGACCGCCGCACCCGCGTCGGCCTCGTCCCCGCCGACCGCGCGGCGGCGCTCCCCGCCGTACGCGAACTCCTGGACGGCGCGCTGCCGCAACGGAGTTGAGAAGCGCCCCACCCCGGGCGGGGACCGTCGTCAACTCCTGTGGACACCGACCTCACGCAGGGAATAGCCCCAGTCGGTCCCCCGGTCCAGGAACCGGAGGCGGACGTGGCGGGCCGGTTCCGGGGCGAAGCGGGCCGTGTCGAGGCCGCCGTCCCCCGAGACCGTGGACCAGACGGTCCGCCAGTGCGAGCCGTCGGCGGAGAGCTCGACGCGGTACGAAGTCCCGTACGCGCGCTCCCAGTCGAGCGTGACGCGCCCGACCTCCCGGGTGGCACCGAGGTCGATCCGGAGCCACTGGTCGTCACTCCAGTCGCTGGCCCAGCGGGTACCCCGGTCGCCGTCCACCGCCCGGCCGGGAGCGTAGCTGGTGAACGGGTTCCACTCGGTCGAACTGGCGGTCGCCGGGGCGTTCTTGGCGAGATTGACGCCCGCCCGGTGCCGCTCGGAGGCGCCCCAGGTGCCGAGGTAGGACTCGGCGCCCCGGAAGAGGTCGTCCACCACGTCCTGGCCGCCGACGCGCCGGATGTCCTCGATCCAGTCGGGGACGAGTCCGTAGTGCGCGGCTCCGTCGGTGTTCAGGTCCCAGGTGCGTTCGCCGGTGGTCTGCCGGCCGATGACGGACCCGCCGTCCACGCTGCGGAAGGGGTACGTGACGGGGTGGGGCGCGTCGGCCCCGCGCGGGGCGGGCCAGCCGCCGACGCCGTTCATGTCGGTGCCGTAGCCGTAGCCCGCGCCGTACTTCTCGCGCACCGCCTCGGTGCGCCGCGCCTCCTCGACGAAGTCTTCGGAGCCGTGCATGTACTGGGCGACGAAGCCGCCGAGGCCGTAGACGCGCTCGGTCCAGTTCAGGTCCATCCAGCTGTGCGAGGAGAGCACTCCGGGGTACGACTCGGCCTCGAAGAGGTCGAGCACCCTGCCGGTGGCCTTGACGCTCATGTGGTCGATCTCGAGCATCATGTTGCGTTTCATCATGCCGCGCACCGCGTACTCGCCGAGGTCCGTGAGGCCCCGTACATTGCACCGGGCGTCCTCGTCGTAGGCGGGCACCTCGACGCCCGCCGGCAGTTCCTCCTCGGCTCCGGGCGCGGCGGCCAGGCCGATGGGGTTGTCGTGCTGGGGGCCCCTGCACTTCTCGGTCTGCCAGAAGGTGCCCGTCGACAGGAACTGCCCGACGTTGATCGCGGTGCCGAGCGCGCCCTCGTCGAACCGCACCCCGCACAGCGCGTTGTCGAACTTGTGGCACAGGAACATGCTGCGCACGCCGAGGTCGTACAACTCGTCCAGCCCGGCGTCGATGTCGGCCTTGTCGCACTGGGCGATGTCCAGGACCTGCTTGCAGCCGAACGGCTCGGAGGTCTCCACACCCAGGACGACCGCGAGCTTGCCCTGCTCGACGACCTGACGGGCCTGGGTGCTGTCGGTGACGATCCGGAACCAGCCCTTGCCCGTGCCGCCGTACATCCTGTCGACGTAGGCCTGCATGTCGTAGGTCAGCTTCGCCTGCAGCCGGATCGACGTCATCTCGTCGCAGCCGCGGTCCTTGAAGAAGTACACGGAGCAGATCACGCCGTTGGTGACGAGGTCGTTCACCAGGACCCGCTGCCCGCCGCGCCAGGCCCGCTCGATCCAGGCGTAGTAGTTCTGCTGGTGGGTCATCGAGTCGTGGGCCGGCCAGTCCTCGAAGGTGGGCCAGCCGACGGGGTCGTGCCTGCCGTCACCGCCGTTGGTGATGAAGTCGAAGATCGCGAGCGAGCCGTCGGGGTAGTGCTCGGGACAGTCCTTGAGGGCGTCGGCGATCCCCTTCCCGGAGAAGGGCTTGCCGCAGATGAGCCGACCGCCGAAGGCCTCGTTGGACATGATGTGGTTGTGCGCGTCGACGAACCCGCGGACCTCACCGCGCGCGTCGGTACCGGTGAACGGCTCGCCGGTGACGCCGATCCCGGAGTCCGGCGCCGGCCGCGCGGTCGGCTCCCACCAGTCGCCGGCGGCCGCGGAACTGGGCGTGGGGCCGAGGGACATCACGGTGAGCACGAGCAGAAGCAGCGCCACGAGGGCGACTTGGCGGCGTCCACCGTCGTACCGGCGTCGAGCGGTGATCACGGCCCACGTCCCTCCGTCAGCGGCACGGCCGGCCCGCCGGGCGGCCCGGGCCGGTGACCCGGACTCATCCGATTGTCATGGCCGGTACAAGGTATGCCCGAGCATGGCTACCGGCACGTAGGGAGTCAAGGGTCCGGGACGAACGGCGGTGGAGCGGACCCGGGATCCCGTTTCCCCCGGGCGCCGTTGCACCATGGCCGACCGCCGCCCGTGCCCGGTACGGCGGACGCCCCCGCCGGCTACCGCTCGGTCCCGGATTCGTAGCGCAGCGAGATGGAGCGCAGGACGTCCGCGGAGGACACGTCCGTGCGACCCGCGTCGTGCACTTCGGCGAGTTGCACGAAGGCGAAGGTGAGTGCGGAGGTGATGTGCACGATGGCGGGCCCCAGCTTCTCGGTGACGATCTCCGCCACCTCGCGGGCGTTCGCGTCGGCCGGCAACTGGATGTGCGGCAGCATCTCTTCGAGAAGCTTGGAGACGGCTCCGCTCCTCATCACCTCGGCATCCGGGTTCTCCCGGAGTTGCCGCCGCATCTCGAGGGCCTCGGTGAGGATGCCGACGCCCCGCTGCATGATTTCGCGCTGCTCCATGGGCACAGCCTAGGGTCTTCCCCGGCGCGCTCCGGTGCTCGCGTTCCACCCGTCCGTACCCGGCTCCGTGGACCTGGCCCATGCATTCGAGTTCCGCTTATCGCCTTTTACCGCCGGATATGATCATTGAATCCCGAGAGAGGCACCGAGCGTCACCGCCCTCGCCCGAGTGAGTGATCCATGTCCCGTACCGCCTCCACGGACGACGGCGACGAGCGGCCGGCCGGGCTCGGGACGTTGACGGCTCAGACGCGTGCGCAGGCCGAGGTGCAGCACTCCCGGGTCGAACCGGCCCTCGCACTGCAACGCGGCATGCTCCCCGGAATCCGCCCGTCGCTCCCGGCGTGCGCTGTCTCCCTCCTCCTGCCCGCGGTGATCACCGGGCAGCGCGACACCGGGCGTTCCGTGGAACTCGCGTGCCGGTAGCTGGTCCAGGTGCTGGAGCACCTCACCGCGGGTGGGAGCGCCCCTGGACGGCCTCTCCTGGACAGGGGCGGAACACAGCGGGTCGGGGGCCGCCCCGGACCGGGACGAACGCAGTACGGGCGAGTGGACCACGCGACGCGGCGCGGGAGAGCGCGGCACCGGCTCGCCGGGATCGCGTTCACCTGCTCAGTGACCCGGCGTCCCCCATGACGATCACCGGGTGTTGCGCGGGATCGAGCGCCCGCAGGAGTTGTCTCATGTGCGGTTCCTCCAGGCTCACACAGCCCTGGGTGGGCCCTTGGTGGTCCACGTGCAGCCAGATGCCGCCGCCCCGGTCGGCGCCGAGCGGCCGTGTCCGGTCGAGCGGTGAGGTGCCCGGGACGCGGTTGTAGTCGATCGCGATGACGTAGTCGAAGGAGCCGGCGAGCGGTTCCCCCATGAAGCCCGTGCCGCCGATGGCGAATCCCGATGACTCGTCGTACGGCAACAGGGTGCCCGGGTCGGGCAGCAGTCCTCCCGCGTCACTGAGGGTGAACACGCCGATCGGCGAGCGGAGGTCGCCCACCCGGTGGTCGTCGGTCCAGCCGTTGAGGGCGTTGCGGGCGGGCCACGGGGCGCCCGCCTTCCACCCCGAGGCGGTACGCCGGTACAGCACGGCCTCGGAGCGGTTCGCGTCCCTGCCCGTGCCGGTGACGACGACGGCCTGACGGGTGTTCTCGGGGATCAGCGCCAGCGTCCGCGGGCCGAGACCGCCGAGCGGGGCGGGGGGTTCCGTTTCCGCTCCGGCGTCGGATCCGCCCTGTGTGGTGCTGTCGGCGCCGGGGGCTCCGTGCTCCGAGGGTCCGGTCTCCGGCGGTCCGACCACGGGCGGCCCGGCCACCGGGGGCGCGGCCTCGGGCGTGGCGGCCGGGGAGGCGGCGGCCGTCGGGGACTCCCGCACCGTGCTACCGCTGATCGCTCCGCAGCCGGTGAGGACCGCCGTCACCAGGAGCGCGACAGCCGACAGCGGCAGCCGTCCGCGCACCCGGACGGGAACGGCTGACCGTCGGCCGCCCCGGGACGGAACTCGGGGACGTCCGTGGTGCGGGCCCTCGATCGATGAAGCCATGGGGTTCAGCCTGACTTCAACTTCGTCAAAACGCCTCGCACCCCGCGCGAGTCCGGGCAACGTCCCCCATCTGCGTCGCTGCGGTCGGTCATGACCCGGTGAGGATCGCGACGATCGCCGCGCCCACACCGCTGGCCGCGCCCACCGCCGCCGCGGCCACGCAGCGCACCCGCAGCTGCCGGTAGCGGTCTTCGTACTCGCCCCGGAGCTCGGCCGCACGGTCGCAGATCCGGACGAGTGAGGCGCGGGAGGCCGCGATCCGTTCGGCGATGTAGACGTGCTCCACGTCCTCGCGCTGTGCGGTCGTCAGCCACGGCAGCTGCTCGGTGAATCGGTCGGCCTGCCGCCGGGCGTCCTCGACCTCGGCCGCCCACAGGAGGTACCCCTCGAGCTGGTTGAGGCCTCGGGCGCTGTCCTGGATGGGGTTCACATGCTCCTCCACACGCTGGGCTGTGAGATCACTCCTGTTTGTCCCCGGGGGCCTGGATGGCCGCGGTCTCCGGGCGGTTGACCTCCCGGTCGTACGCGGCGACCGCCGGGTGGTGCAGGTCGAAGGCCGGGGATTCGGAGCGGACGCGCGGCAGGGTGAGGAAGTTGTGCCGCGGCGGCGGGCACGAGGTGGCCCACTCCAGGGAGCGGCCGTAGCCCCACGGATCGTCGACCTCGACCTTCTTGCCGTACTTGGCCGTCTTCCAGACGTTGTAGAAGAACGGCAACATGGACAGGCCGAGCAGGAACGAGGAGATCGAGGAGACCGTGTTCAGCCCGGTGAAGCCGTCGGCCGCCAGGTAGTCCACGTAGCGGCGGGGCATGCCCTCGGCGCCCAGCCAGTGCTGGACCAGGAAGGTGCCGTGGAAGCCGGCGAACAGCGTCCAGAAGGTGACCTTGCCGAGCCGCTCGTCGAGCATCTTGCCGGTGAACTTCGGCCACCAGAAGTGGAAGCCGGCGAACATCGCGAAGACGACGGTGCCGAACACCACGTAGTGGAAGTGCGCCACCACGAAGTACGAGTCGGTGACGTGGAAGTCCAGCGGCGGCGAGGCCAGGATGACACCGGTCAGCCCGCCGAACAGGAACGTGACCAGGAAGCCGACGGACCAGAGCATCGGCGTCTCGAACGAGAGACTGCCCTTCCACATGGTGCCGGTCCAGTTGAAGAACTTCACCCCGGTGGGAATGGCGATCAGGAAACTCATGAAGGAGAAGAACGGCAGCAGCACGCCGCCGGTGGCGAACATGTGGTGCGCCCACACCGTCACCGACAGACCCGCGATCGCGATGGTCGCGCCGACCAGACCCAGATAGCCGAAGATCGGCTTACGGCTGAACACCGGAATGATCTCACTCACGATGCCGAAGAACGGCAGCGCGATGATGTACACCTCGGGGTGGCCGAAGAACCAGAACAGGTGCTGCCACAGCAGCGCCCCGCCGTTGGACGCCTCGAAGACCATTGCGCCGAACTTGCGGTCGTACTCGAGCGTCAGGAGCGCGGCGGCCAGCACCGGGAAGGCGAGCAGGACCAGGAGGGCGGTCAGCAGCACGTTCCAGGTGAAGATCGGCAGGCGGAACATCGTCATGCCGGGCGCGCGCATGCAGATGATCGTGGTGATGAAGTTGACCGAGCCCAGGATGGTGCCGAAGCCCTGGAAGGCCAGGCCCATGATCCACAGGTCGGAGCCGAGGCCCGGTGAGCGGACCGCGTTCGACAGCGGGCTGTAGCCGGTCCAGCCGAAGCTGGCGGCCCCGTCCGGGGTGAGGAAACCACTGATCGCGATCAGCGAGCCGAACAGGAAGAGCCAGTAGGCGAGCATGTTCAGCCGCGGGAAGGCGACGTCGGGCGCGCCGATCTGCAGCGGCATGATCCAGTTCGCGAAGCCGATGAACAGCGGCGTCGCGAACATCAGCAGCATGACCGTGCCGTGCATCGTGAACGCCTGGTTGTATTGCTCGTTCGACACGATCTGCAGCCCCGGCCGGGCCAGCTCGGCGCGCAGGATCAGCGCGAGAATTCCACCAAAGATAAAGAATCCGAATGCTGTCGCGAGATATAGCGTGCCGATGGTCTTATGATCAGTTGTGGTCAGCCATGAGACGACGACTTTCCCGGGGCGCCTCCGCCGGACCGGTAGTTCGTCCTCGTAAGTGTCCGACTCGAGTGAGTCCGACGCATTGTGCACCGCCACTGTTCCGCTCCTTGCTCATGGGCTCAGAATCCCTCCGGCAGGATTCCGCAATCGCGGCCGTAGTTGTAAGACCCGTACTCGGCCCGGCGCGTCGCGGTGTGCCGGGCCGGTCGGCGGCCCACGCGCCGGTCGGGACGACTCTCCAGGACTCCGGGACGAGCCGCCAGGTGACGGGGCCGTTCGGCGCAGCAGGCGTCACCGCTGTGTGGGGTCGACCTCCACCGGGTCGAACGTGATCCGGGTGCGGGCTCCGCCGTCGGCCCGCCCGACTTCGATCGCCGCCCCGTCCACCCGGATCTCCCGGACCGCCTCCGACGAGGGCCCGGGGTCCGACGCGGCGGTCAGGCTCGCCAGGCTGATGTGGACGGACGTGCCGTCGGCCCGGCCGGTCAGCCGTGGTACCGGCGCCCAGCGGGTGAAGACCGTGCCCTGGGGGCGCGGACCAGGACCGGGGCGGGACCGTCCCAGCCGTACAGGCCGTGCAGGGACGAGAGGCGGCTCGTCGGGGCCGGTGGCCCAGCCGGTGTGGGTGACACGGGAGTCCACCGGTGTCCCCCACCACCCGGTGCACCCGCAGCTCGTGGCGGCCGCGGGTGAACGATGCCGGTCGTCATGACGATCGCTCGGTCACCGTGGTCGGTCCGTCGCGGTCACCTCGACGGCGAGGTCGTTGTCGACGGTGTAGTAGGGGCGCAGGACGGCTCCGCCGACCGCGGACTCCGGGTACACGCACACCGTCTTGCGGTCGGCCATGTCGTCGAGGAGCCTGCCGATCCGGACCAGCGGGGCGTCGGCGGAGGGACGGAGGAAGGCGTCCCAGACCTGGTCGCCGACCGCCGCGGCCGTCAACTCCGCGAAGGGCACGGAGAAGTCGAACGCGTTGCCCTCGGCCCGCGACCGGTAGCCGCGCACGGTGGCCCTGTCGCCCCGTAGCCGGAGCAACACCTCCGCGTCATCGGTGAGTTCGGCGCCGTACAGGCGCGCGCGGACCGTCATCGCACCGTCGGTGAGGTCGAGCCGGCCGGCCTCCGCGTGAGCGGTACGCAGCCAGGCCCGGACCGCGAGGAAGCCGTCCTTCGTGGCATAGGGCACCCGGACCGCCACCGGGGGCGGCCCGACCCGAAGTGTTCCGTCGACGAGCGCGCGCAGGTCCCGCAGGCCGGGGCGCAGCCGTTCCCGTCCGGCGTCCGGTTCCCTCAGCAAATACGCGTCCCAGCGGCCCTCCGTGAGTTCCGGTCGCGGTGCGAGCACCGCCCGGACCTCTCCGTCGTCGCCGTGGGGTTCGAGGTCGAGGAGGTGCGCCGGCCGCTCCGGCCGGTTCTTCTTCGGCCGTGGCACCAGCGCCAGTCGGGGGCGGCCGGGCGATCGGAGCCGGAGGCGGAAGGTGATTTGGCCGTCGGTGTCGACGGTGCAGTGGGCGCGCAGGTCGTCCGTGTCCCGCCGGGTGCTCATCGACGTCCCTTCCGAAGGGCGCGCAGCGCGTCGGACGCGGCGGCGCGGGCGAGGTCGGCGACGGCGTGGCCCCGACCGGCCAGGGCGCGGTGTTCGCGGCCGTCCTCCGGTGCGAGGCGCCGTCCGGCGCTCCGGGCCGCCACGGCTTCCCGGGCCAGGCGTTCCGCCTGCACCACGACGGGGCCGGGTGCGTAACGGCGGGCGTTGCCGAGGGCCGCCCTGCCCATGCGGCAGCGCAGTTCGTCGTCGCGGACGAGGTCCAGCAGGGCCGCGCCGAGGGCGGTGGCGTCCCCGACCGGCACCAGTCTGCCGTCGACTCCGTCCTTGATGATCTCACCGGGCCCGTAGGGGCAGTCGGTGCTGACGACGGGCAGTCCGCACCGCATCGCCTCGACGATCGTCATGCCGAACGGCTCGAAGTCGGACGCGGCCACGCCGACCGAGCCCTTGACCCATTCCGCTTCCATGGGGGTCGCCGCGCCCATGAGGAAAACGTTGTTCCACAGGCCGAGCGACTCGATCAGGCGCCGCAGCCCGGCCTGTTCCCCGCCCTTGCCGTAGATGCGCAGCTGCCAGTCCGGGTGCTCGGCCGCGACCCGGGCGAACGCCTCGATGATCAGGTCGTACCGCTTCACGGGGACCAGCCGGCCGGCCGCGATCACCAGCTTGGCGGTGCCGTCCGCGGCGGGCAGCCCGGGGTCGGGGACGCTGTTCGGGAGGGCCTCCACCCGTACCCCGGGCAGCCGCATCTTGCGCCGGTAGGCGTCGGCGTCCGCCTCCGTGACGGTGGTGAGCACGTCGAGCCGCCGGTAGGCGCGGCGCAGGACGGTGCGCAGTTTCGGCGGGTGGTTGTCGAGGGTGAGGTGTTCCTGACCGACGCGTACGACGTGCTGCGGAACCTGGAGCGCGAGGTGCACATTGAGTCCCGGCCGGGTCCCGATGACCACGTCGGCGTCGATGCCCTCCAGGCACTCGGCGATCCGCTGGTCGGTCAACTCGCTGTACTGGTGGTAGCGGTACTCGGCCGAGGGGAACACCTTTGCCGGTCTGCAGTGCCGGGGATCGTCCCGTTCCCGCCTGAGATCCACCAGGGCCCGCAGCCTCACTCCGGGGTGCGGGGTGAGGTGGGGGCGCTCCCGGTGCCGTAACACGGAGACGATCTCCACGTCATGACGCTCGGCCAGTGCCGCCGCGAGGTTGAACGTGGTGGTGATCGTGCCTCCGATCCCATAGGCGTTGTGAATCAGGAAAGAGATCTTCATGGCGGACTAGACCGCCTGAAGCACTCGGAAGTTGTCTGTTGTTATTACTTTGTTGGTGTCGGTTTCGCCTTGTCACCGCTGCCGGGAAGGGCCGTCCGAAGGGCTCGCGGCGCCCGGTGACGTGATCCGCAGGCCGGGGCGGCGCCGGTGCGCGGTCAGATAGGTCAGTCCCTCGTCGCCGGCGGCGAGGCTCCGCGTGGAGCCGTGCGGCAGCCAGATCAGGGTGCCCGCGCGCAGGGACTGCGTGCCGTCGGGCGCGGTCAGCGAGCCCTCGCCCGCCAGGACGAGCAGGAGGACGTCGAGGTCGGGCTCCCGGTGGGTGCCGACCCGCCGGCCGGGCGGGATGCGTACGACATTGGCGTCGAGCTGCCGTCCCGGCTCCGCGAGCCGCCACAGAGCGCCGGCCGGCGCGTCCTCGAGCGCCGCCAGCGCTGCCGTGTCGCACAGCGTCCGCGGCAGTGGGAGGTCGCCGTCGTGCTCGGTGGCGTCGTCGCCGTCTGCCGTCATGGGGTGTCACCGTCCTGTGTGCGGGGCCTCTCAAATAGGAACCTAGCATGCATATTTGACGCGTCGGGAGGACAGTGCGGCGAGCCGGCCCGACCACCACGTCCACGAACGCGATCACCGCCATCACCACGACCGGCATCCAGAGCAGGGCAGTCCGGATCGATGGGGGTTTCTCATCGGACATGAGCTGCTCCAGCGGTGTCGAGGCGCTCGAGAGCCGTCCGTTTCCCCCCGGTGGACGCCCCACCGCTGTTCCATCGAGCCCCGCCGCGTCCGGAGCCTGCCGGAGCGCGGCTCGCACCACGGGTGTGACGTGTGCGTCCGGTGGGGCGAAGGAAGGAAGGAAGGAAGAAAAGTGCGAAAACGTCGGCCGTCGGGCCCCTGGTCTTCGGATTTTTCACTGTGCAATGATCCTGCCGGGGTCCTGGTGCGAGTCGGCTGCGGTGTCGTCGGCGGGCTCCCGCACCGGAGAGGAACGAACGGACGTGACCGCGCAGCGACCGGAGGACGGCGAGACGCCGGAGGGCGGGGACGGCACCCCGTCCCTGCCGGACGAGGTCTGGCAGCGGTTCCTCACGGACAACGAGCGTGCCATCCGTGCCTCCGCCCCCGTCGAGCCCTCCGCCTCCCAGCGGGCGGCGGGGTGGCAGCCACGGCCGGCGCGCGCCGACGCCCGCTGCGGCACGGAGGGACAGGCGGACGACACCACGGCCTTCGTCGGCGACCTGTGGCACCCCGAGGACCCGTGGGAGGGGCCGTCGTGGCGGGACCTGGACGGCAGGGCCAGAGTGCGCCGGGCCTGCCGGGTGATCGGCACGGCCGCCGCGATCGCGGTGGCCCTGGGCGCATGGTCCCTGCTGTCCACCGGGGCGGGCACAGCGCGCCAAGGGCCCGGCGAGACCGTGCTGCAGCAGTCGGAGGACATCCCCGCGGAGCTGCCCACGGCGACGTCGCCGCCGACCGGACTCGCCTCACCCTCCCCGACCACGTCGGAGGTCCGGGCGGGCTGACGCGTCGCCGGTCCCTCGTGCCGAGTGGCCGGCGACGCGCGGCCGCTCAGCCGCCCAGCGCCGACAGGACCACCGTCCTGGCCTCCTCCTGCACCCGGCGGAGGTGGTCGGGGCCCTGGAAGGACTCGGCGTAGATCTTGTACACGTCCTCGGTGCCCGAAGGGCGGGCCGCGAACCAGGCGTTGGCCGTGGTCACCTTGATGCCTCCGATGGACGCGCCGTTGCCGGGGGCCTCGGTGAGCACCGCGGTGACCGTCTCCCCGGCAAGGGTGTCGGCGGTGACCTGTGCCGGGGAGAGCCTCGCCAGACGGGCCTTCTCCTCCCTGGTGGCCGGGGCGTCGATCCGCTCGTAGGCGGGCTCGCCGAAGCGCGCGGTGAGAGCGGCGTAGTGCTCGGAAGGGGTCTTCCCGGTGACCGCCGTGATCTCGGAGGCGAGCAGCGCGAGGAGGATGCCGTCCTTGTCGGTGGTCCACACCGAACCGTCGCGGCGCAGGAAGGAGGCGCCGGCGGACTCCTCCCCGCCGAAGCCGAGGGTGCCGCTCGCCAGGCCGTCGACGAACCACTTGAAGCCGACGGGCACCTCGACCAGTTCGCGCTTCAGGTCGGCGGCGACACGGTCGATCATCGCGGACGACACCAGCGTCTTGCCCACACCCGCCCCGGACGGCCACTGCTCGCGGTGTGCGTAGAGGTAGTGGATGGCGGCGGCGAGGTAGTGGTTGGGGTTCATCAGGCCCGCGTCCGGGGTGACGATGCCGTGCCGGTCGGCGTCCGCGTCGTTGCCGGTGGCGATGTCGAAGCGGTCCCGCTGCGCGATGAGGGAGGCCATGGCGTACGGCGAGGAGCAGTCCATGCGGATCCTGCCGTCCCAGTCCAGGGTCATGAACCGCCATGTGGGGTCGGTGAGCGGGTTGACCACGGTGAGGTCCAGGCCGTGCTGTTCGGCGATGCGGCCCCAGTAGGCGACGGACGCCCCGCCCAGCGGGTCGGCGCCGATCCGGACGCCGGCCGCCCGGATCGCGTCCAGGTCCAGCGCGCTGGGCAGATCGGCGACGTACGTCCCCAGGAAGTCGTGGCGGCCGGTGCCGGGGGCGGCCAGGGCGCGGGCGTAGGGGATGCGCCGGACGTCCTTCAGGCCGCCGCTGATCAGGGCGTTCGCCCGGTCCTGGATCCAGGTGGTCGCCTCGGAGCCGGCGGGGCCGCCGCTGGGCGGGTTGTACTTGAAACCGCCGTCGGCGGGCGGATTGTGGGACGGGGTGACGACGACGCCGTCGGCGAGGCCCGCGGCGCGGCCCCGGTTGTGGGTGAGGATCGCGTGCGAGACCGCGGGGGTCGGCGTGTACCCGTCGGCGCTGTCGATGAGCACGGTGACGCCGTTGGCCGCGAACACCTCCAGGGCGGTGACCCTGGCCGGCTCGGAGAGCGCGTGGGTGTCGGCGCCCAGGAAGAGCGGGCCGTCGGTGCCCTGCCCCGCACGGTACTCGCAGATGGCCTGGCTGGTCGCGGCGATGTGGTCCTCGTTGAACGCGCCCGCCAGGGACGAGCCGCGGTGCCCGGACGTCCCGAACGCGACGCGCTGCCCGGCCTCCTTCGGGTCCGGACGCACGGCGAAGTACGCCGTGACCAGCCGAGCGACGTCGACGAGATCCTCGGGGCCGGCCGGACCGCCCGCTCTCTCGTGCTGCATGTGCCCACTCCTTGGCAGGGGTTGTATGTGCGCTTGCGGACACATCCTTCCCCTTCGGGGCCGCACCGCGCGAGTGGAACCGCCCCGGGTCAGATGCGTCCGCCGGTCAGCCGCGTGAGGGGACCCTGGGTGTGGCGTCCCGCACGGCGGCCCACCGCGTAGGAGGCGGCGCTCAGTACGGTCAGGCCGGCGCCCACACCGGCGGCGACGAACTTGCGGTTCGACAGGACCGTCCAGGCGGTCACCGCGGTGGCGGCGACCTGACCCGAGGTGGCGACGACCGCCCTGCGGCCCGCCTCGACTCCCCTGGCCGCGCTCTGCACGGCGCCGTTCGCCGCTCCGGCCGCGCGCTCCGCGCCCGACCTGGCCGCTGACGCCGCGTCATTCGCCTTGCCGACGGCGTCGGAGGCCGCCCGCTCGGCGGGGGCGGTCGCCTTCTCCGTGGCGTTCCGGGCCTTGGACGCGGCGGTCCGGGTGGAGGTGGTCTTCTGATTCGGGCTCTTGTTCTGTTCACTCATGGAAACCGACTTGCCGCTGAGCCCCACGGCAAACCCGCCCGGTCGCCCGGACCGGTCCGCGCGGGCGACGCCGGGATGCGTTCCAGGACACCGCCCGCGAACACGTCGTAGAGCGGCAGTGTCTCCAGGTGGACGTAGCCGATGTGGCAGTCGCAGCTGGTGAGGGAACAGGCCCGGGGGCCCAGTGCCCGCCGGTAGGTGCCGTCGTAGAGGTTGCCGAGCTCGGTGCGGACGAAGTGGCAGCGGCGGACCGTGCCCTCCCCGTCGACGGAGATCACCGACTCCCCGGTGCGGCAGGACCGGCCCGCGCTGGCGTGGGGGCGGCGGCTGTAGCCGAACAGCGGATCCAGTGCCGTCCACACCTCCGCCTCGGCGTCGTCGTACGTGTGGCCCTCGGCGGCGTTGACCCACAGGTACACCCGTTCCGGGAGTTCGGCGCGCAGCCGCCGGGCGGGTTCCAGGTGCTCGGGCAGGCCGACGACGCCGACGCCCGTACCGCGATACGGCTGGTCCTCCTGGACGCGCTGCTCGGGCAGCACGACGCGCCGTGGCTGGCCGCCCTGGACGGCGGCGCCGGGTCCCCGCTCGACGGACTGGCCCAGGTGTGCCGCAGCGCCGGCTGGTGGTGGCCGTTCGAGAAGGTGGCGGTGGTGTGCGAGTGTCCGGTCGCCCTGCACCGTGACGAGGCGGGCCGACTGGACCACGGCGACGGCCCGGCGTTGGAGTTCCCCGACGGCTTCGCCCTGTGCGCCTGGCGCGGCATGCCGGTGCCACGTGCCTTCCTGAAGGAGCTGCGCACCCTCACGCCGGAGCGGATCCGGGCCGAGGAGAACGCCGAACTGCGCCGGGTGATGCTCGAGTACTACGGCTACGACCGCTATCTGACCGACTCCGGGGCCGAGCCCGTGCACCAGGACGAGACGGGCACGCTCTGGCGTGTCGAACTCGTCGGCGACGAGGCGGTCGTGATGGTGGAGGTCGTCAACTCCACTCCGGAGCCCGACGGTACCCGTCGCACGTACTGGCTCCGGGTGCCGCCGGCGACGCGGACCGCCCGGGAGGGGGTGGCCTGGACGTTCGGTGTGGCCCCCGAGGCGTACGAGCCGCTGAGGCAGACGTGAGTCCGCACGGGTGTCCGCAGGGCTGAGTCCGTCCTCCAGGGGGTAGGCGAGGAGGACAGCAACGCCGAGGACGACAAGGGCGCAGGCCCGTGGAAAGGAGCCCTCATGCCCGGCATCGTGGAGCGCATCAAGCGGTTCGCCAGGAGCCCCCAGGGACAGCGCGCGACCGAGCAGGTACGGCGTGCCGCGGCCGACCCCCGGCGCCGTGCACAGGCTCAGCGCCTGCTGCGCAAGCTCCGCGGTCGTCGCCATTGACCGTGTCCCCCGCCCTTCCACACACGCCCGCGGCGACGTCCGGCCGACGGGAGCGGTGACGCCGGCGGAGGGCCGGGCGGGACCCGTGCGCGCCGGGTCGGCCGGTCCGGCATACGATCGGCCGACCCCGATCCCGCAAGGAGTTCTGCCCGGTGACCGCCGTCCTCCCGCCGCCCCGCACACCCGTCGGACTGTTGCGCCCACGCTGCCTGACCCGTGTCGAGGACGGCGAACGACTGCACGCCTTGCTGTGGTTCCCGGGGCCGGGCCTGCGGATGATCAGCAGCGCGGTACTGGGTGGCGGCATCGGCGAGCGGGCCTGGGTCCTCAACGCCCAGGTCTCCCACGGTTATCGGCGCACCGACCCCGACCGGCACCTCGCCGCCCTCGCCTCCGGGGCGGGCGCACGCGGTCCGGGGGTGGGACTGATGACGGCCGCAGACGTCTCGGCGTATGCCCGCGCGCACGACGGCGGCGCGGAGGCGGTCGTCACGTCGGGCGTCAAGGTACGCGGCTGGGCCGCCGCTCCGGCAGCGGGCACGGGCGGCACAGACGGTACAGGCGCTCCGGGCACGATCAACATCGTCGTCGCCGTGCCGGTGCCGCTCACCGACGCCGCCCTGGTCAACGCGGTGGCCACGGCCACGGAGGCAAAGGTGCAGGCCCTCCTGGAGGCGGGTCACGACTGCTCCGGGACCCCCACCGACGCGGTGTGTGTCGCCGCCCGCATCCCCCGCCCCGGTGAGGAGCCGCAGGCCTTCGCCGGGCCCCGATCCCTGTGGGGCGCCCGGTTGGCGCGGGCCGTCCACCGCGCCGTGCGGGAGGCCACGCCCGCGCCCTGAGGCCGACGTCGCGGCTGATCCGGGAATCACCCGTTCCTCCGGGCCGCCACCCGGTCGGCTTCCCCACCGGCGCCCAGCAGGCCCGTGTGCCGCATCGGGTCCTCGGCCTCCAGGCGGGCCAGCTCCCGCCGCGCGACCCGCAGCACCACGGGCGGCAGCGCGGCGCGCGCCGCCTGAGCCAGGCGCAGCCAGCGGGGCACGTACACGGCCGTACTGCGCTGCTCCACTGCCGCTGCCAGCCGGGCGGCGACCTGGTCCACCGGGTACACGCGCCGGGCGGGCGGCGGCATCCGGGCGCGCAGTTCCCGCAGCACGGGGTGCTGGTCGGCGTCACGGATCATGTCGGTGTCGGTCCAGTTCAGGTATCCGATGCCCACGGCCACGCCGTGGTGCGCCACTTCGGCCCGCAGCGCGTGGGCGAAGGCCTCCACCCCGGCCTTGGAGGCGCAGTAGGCGCTCATCATGGGGGCGGCGCCGATCGAGGCGAGCGAGGCGACCTGGTGGTAGTAGCCCCGCGTCGCCAGCAGGTCGGGCAGGAAGGCGCGGGCCGTCGCCGCACTTCCCGTCAGGTTGACGTCGATGACCCGGCGCCAGTCGGCGGGGTCCGAGGTGGCGAACGGGCCGCCTTCCGCGACACCCGCGTTCGCCACGACGACGGACGGTGTGCCGAGGCGCGTGCGCACCAGTGCGGCGGCATCGCCGAGGGCGGCATCGTCGGTGATGTCGACCTCGCAGACCAGCGCCGCCGTGGACAGGTCGGCCGCCACCGACGTCAGTGCCGCCTTCTCGTGACCGAGCAGGGCGAGCCGGGCCCCTCGCCGGGACAGGTCGCGCGCCAGGGCCGCTCCGATTCCCCGCGCGGCGCCGGTCACCACGACGGTGCGGCCGTGGAGCGGGTCGGCGTTCACGGCCCCTCCCTTCGGGATGCTCGGGTGCGGTCCGTGCGATTGCGCTCCTTCGCCCGCACCCCGGGCTCCGGGGTGATGTCGGGACGGGCGGTGTGGTCGGGATGGCCGACGGTACGGCGGGCTTCCTTCATCTCCGCCTCGTAGAGGTGGTCGTGCCCTTCGGCGAGTTCCTCGACGGCGGCGCGTTCGATTTCCCTGAACGGCTCGTAGTACGTGTGGTCGTAGGCCTCGACGATCTGGAACGTCCAGTGGCCGGGAATCACGTTCCGGCCCAGGACCTGTGTGCGCACCGTCTCGGCCCATTCCGGGTGCCCGGCCTCGCGAAGAAGTTCGACCGCCCGGTCCAGTTCGAGGTCGGCGGTGCCGGTGAGCTGGTGGAAGCTGTAGAGGTGGCCCCGGGCGCGCTCGGTGGTCTCCAGTGCCTTCGACAGCGCCCCCAGGGCTTCCACGGTGGCGCGGCTGACGCCTTCGGGGCGCTGGTGCGCGCGGTCGGGACCGTCGTCGTGACGGGTCATCGTCTCGCCTCCGCCTGTGGTCGTCGGTGTTCGGTCATCCGCCGTCGGCTCGGGGGCCCGGGCCGGGTTGTCTGCGGCCGGTGCGGTCCCGGCGAGCCAGCAGGCGTTGCACCCGTGCCAGATCCGGCGTCAGGTGCCGGCGCAGGGCCACGCGGGCGGCGTTGGCGCCCGGTGCGCCGTGGACGCCGCCGCCCGGATGTGCTCCCGCGGACGCCAGGTACAGACCCTTCACGGGCGTCTCCGGTCGTCCGGTGCCGGGCGTCGGGCGGAAGAAGAGCTGCTGGTGCATGGCCGTGGTGCCGCCGTTGATGGCGCCGCCGTGCAGATTCCGGTCGAGGGACTGGAGCGTCGGAGGGGCGAGCACGCGCCGGGCCCGGATCCGTGAGCGGAACCCGGGTGCGAACCGTTCGACCTGGCGCTCGACGCGGTCGGCCATGATCTCCTGCTCCCCGGCGTCCCAGGTACCGGTGAGTCCCTCGTCGCCCGCATCGCCCGCGATGGTGTGGGGCACGTGGGTGTAGGCCCACGCGGACTCGGTGCCCCGGGGGGAGCGAGCGGGGTCGGACGTCGTCATCTGCCCGAACAGGCAGAAGGGGCGATCGGGGACCTGGCGCATGGCGATCTGGGCCGCGAACCGGGTCAGTTCGTCGACGCCGTCCGCGAGGTGGACGGTGCCGGCGCCCGCGGCCTGCCCGGTCTGCCAGGGCACCGGGCCGTCGAGTGCCCAGTCCACCTTGAAGGTGGCGAAGTCCCACTGGAAGCGCCGCAGATCGGACACCAGCTGGGCGGGAAGGTGCACGGCGTCGACGAGTTCGCCGTACAGGGCCGGTACGGACACGTCCGCGAGGACGGCCCGCCCGGCGCCGATCGTCTCGCCGTCCGCGGTGCGCACCCCCACCGCCCGGCCCTCGCGCACGACGACGCGGTCGACGCGCCGACCGCAGCGCAGCAGGCCGCCGCGTGCGGCCAGCCGGCGGGACAGTGCCTCGGTGAGGGCGCCGGAGCCGCCGGACGGCACGGGGAAGCCGTAGGTCTGTCCGAGCATCGACATCAGCCAGCCGAAGCCCCCGCTGCCCGCGGCCTCCGGTGCCAGGTCGGCGTGGAGCGCGTTGCCGGCCAGCAGCATCCCGCCGCCCTCACCCCGGAACTCCTCCTCCCCCAGACGGCGGACGGGCAGCACCAGGGTGCGGGCCATCCGCAGGCCGCCCGCGCCGCGCAGCCGGACGGCGAGCCGGGCGGCGGAGCGGACCGGCGGGAAGGGGGTGAACAGGGAGTTCAGGAGGTCGGGGCGAAGGTCCTGCCACACGTCGTGCAGCCGCCGCCAGGCGGCTCCGTCGCCCGGCGCGAAGGCCTCCAGGGAGTCGGCGGTGACATCGATCCGGCGGTCGAGCACCGCGCACCTGCCATCACTCAACGGGTGGGCCAGGACGTGCGGGGCATGGCTCCAGCGCAGACCGTGGTCCTCCAGGCGGAGCCCGGAGAGCACCGGGGACGCGGCGGCGAGCGGATAGAAGGAGCTGCCGAGGTCACTGACGAAGTCCGGGTCGACACCCCGGTCGTGCCGTACCGCTCCGCCGGGCTCCGGCTGCTCCTCCAGGACTTCCACCCTCCAGCCCGCGTCGGCCAGGAGGTTCGCCGCCACGAGTCCGTTGGGGCCGGCCCCGATCACCACGGCGTCAGGCACGAGCGCCTCCCCGACCGGGCTTCGGTGACACGACCTGCCCGAGGGGGCGGCGACGCTCCTCCTCGGCGGCCTCGGCCTCGCAGAGCTTCGCCAGCCTGGCGAGCATGGCGCGGTGGCGCACCTGGAACAGGGCTTCCACGGCCACGTTGTGCAGGCGCCCGCCGATTCCGCGCAGTGGATGCTCGTCCACGAGCACCAGGCACTGGTCCCCCCACGGCCGCAGCTCGATGGCGATGCGCGCCGTGCCGAGCGGTCCCGCGTTGGCTTCAAGTTCCAGGGTCTCGCCCTGCTCACAGAATCGGACGACCGTCTCGTTGGTCAGACGGAGGGGCCCCAGCCGCACTTCATAGCGGATCGCCGCGCCGAGCTGGGGCCACTTCCCCCGGACCGGCTCCGAGGAGGAGGTCCCCACCACCCACTGTGCGTAGCGACGGCCGTCGGCGAGGACGGCCCAGACCGTCTGCGGACTCGTGCTGATCAGTCGATGACGAACCGCCACTTCGACCTCCTGTGTCCGAACGGCACCAGCCAGTACTGAGTGCCCCGATTCGGACGTGTCAACCGACGGCGCCCTGCCCCGGCCCGGGCGGACGACCACGCTGTCCGCGCCCCGCCCGGGCGACGGGCGGGGCCAGCGCCCAGCGGATGCCCGCGGTGACGGCGGTGCCGAACGGGCGGGCGAGCATGCCTTCGGCGGGCGTCGCCCGGGGCAGCCACAGCGCGCGGGACGCCCAGTTCGGCAGCAGGGACACGGCGCCGGCGGCGAGGGCGCCGTAGGGCAGCCGGGCGAGGACCGGAACGGGTGGGTTGAGCAGCAGGAAACGCGCCGCGCCGCGTGCCTCGGGGGTCGACCGCAGTTCCCCGCGGTACTCCGCCAGCCGGTCGGCGAGTTCGGCTCGGCTCCTCGGCGGGTCGGGCACGCCGAGCGCGGTGGCGATGTGCGCCATGTCCGCCACGTAACCGTCGCAGCCCCCGTCGTCCAGCGGGCGGGCACCGTAGTGCTGGTGGGCGCGCAGGAACATGTCGACCTCCGCGATGTGCACCCAGCACAGCAGGTGGGGGTCGGCGGCGTGGTACTCATGGCCGTCGGCGGTCGTGCCGCGCACCGTCTCGTGCACGGCCCGCACCCGGTCGACGGCCTGCTGGGCGCTGTCGGCCGGGCCGTAGGTGGTCATGGCGAGGAAGGTGCTGGTCCGCTGCAGGCGGCCCCACGGATCCCCGCGGAACCCGGAATGCCCGGCGACGGCGGCCATGGCCAGCGGATGGAGTGACTGGAGCAGCAGTGCCGACAGTCCGCCGATGAACATCGAGGCATCCCCGTGCACCCGCCTGACGGGCCGTTCGGGACCGAACCAGCGCGGACCGGGCGTGCAGTGGATACGGGCACGGTTGTCGCGGCCGTCCGGTCCCGCCACCCGGGAGAAGATCGCGTCACCGATCCGGCCGCGCACCACCCGGCCGCCGTCCGAAAGGAGTCCCATGGCTCACTCCCGCCTCCTCGCGCCCGCGCCGGCCGGCGCGGGCCACGTGTTCAGGGAACATCGCCCTTCCAGTCGAACACACGCCCGCCCCTGCCGCGGGGCACGTACAGGGCGCGGCCGCCCGTGCCGTAGCGGCCTATCTCGGTGGGCAGCCCGACGCCGCCTCGCAGTTCCGTCTCGGAGCGGTCCGTGATGTCCAGCAGGAGACCGTCCAGCGGCCCCCCTGCCAGCTCCGCGTACAACCGCCCGTCGCGCGGCCCCGGATCGTCGTGGTCCGCTCCGTAGACCCTGCCGCGCATGAACTCCAGTTCGTCCATACCGGCAGGGTGGCACCCACCACTGACAATCGCGCTCAGCTCGCACCCGTCCAGCTGTGGGCGACATCGATCACGAGACGGTCCGGGAGCTGCAGCACCCTGAACGGCAACCTGGCGCGCACCCCGAGCCCGATCTGGGTGTCGCCCTCGAAGCCGGCTGCGAACCGCGCGTCCCTGAAGGTGCGGTACCCGGTCAGGTCCACTCCCGGCAGGGGCTGTCCGGCGCGCGCGGGGTAGGTGGGCCGACCGGTCTCGGGGTCGTACGGCGGAGCGGCCACCCGCACTTCCAGGACGGCGCCGCCGGCTACGGGGACGGGCCGGCCGGAGCCGTCCTGGTACAGCCGGTCGACGTACCGGACCGTGTACCCGATGCCGCTGCCGCCCGCTCCCGGCAGATCGACGACCATCCGGTCGTAGCAGGTGTGGTGTCCGGTCCTGACGTCCCGGACCGGTGTCGTGGTGACCGCGGGGGCGGTCCTGACCAGGCTGCCCCAACCGGTGGGGCACGCCGCGGACCGGGGCGTCGCGGCCTGGGCGGAGGCCGCCCGGGTGGAGACGGCGGGCGTGGCCGCGGCGGGGACCGCCGCCGTTCCCAGCGCGCCGCCCACGAGCGCCAGGATCATGCAAATTGTTCTTGTTTTCATTATTTCAGCCCCCAAGGGTCGCCTCCTGCTGATATCAGGTGAGACGACCGAGTTGAGCCGAAGGTTGCACCGACAGGACGCGAGAGGGAAGAGGTCGCCGCCGGGGACGGAGCCGGGGTGACCGACCGAGGCTCCGGTACGCCGCACCGTGGCAACCAGGACCGGCTCGGCCTCGGCACAGGACGGGGCGGAGAGCCGGGGCGGAGGAGAACGCGCCCATGCCTGCGAAGCACGGTGGAGACGCGGCACGGGGCGGACGCGGGAGGGGGTCGCTGCGACGGCTGGGCGAGTGGTGTGCGCGGCACGGGCGCCAAGACCTGTGTCACCGGTACGACGGCGGCCCAGGTCGACTTCCGCGACCTCGTCGCCGACCGGCTGCCGCTGATCATCGGCGTGGTGGTCGCGCCGGCCTTCCTGATCGTCCTGGCGGTGTTCCGGGGGCTGCTCGTCGCCCTCGGGGCGGCCGTCCTCAACGGCCTGTCCGTCACCGCCTCCTGCGGCGTCGTCGTCGCCGTCTTCCAGTGGGGCCGGGGCGGGCCCGCGCTCGGCGTGTCCGGCACCGCGCCGATCGAGAGCCATGTGCCGATGATGATGTCCGCCATCGCCTTCGGCCCCAGCACGGACCACGAGATCTTCCTGCTCTCCCGCGTCCACGAGGCCTGGCTGCGCACCGGCGACGCCAAGGACTCGGTCGCCCATGCCCTGGAGATCACCGCGCGGGTCATCACCTGTGCCGCGCTGATCATGGTGAGCGTGTTCGCGACGTTCATCATCAGCGAGAACACCGTGGTCAAGGTGCTGGGTCCGGGCCTCGCCGTCAGCGTTCTCCTCGATGCCACCGTCGTACGCCTGCTGACGGTGCCGGCCGTCATGATCCTGCTCGGCCGGCACGCCTGGTGGACACCGCGACGGCTGGAGCGGATCCTGCCCCACATCGACACGGAGGGCGAGGGCGCGCCGACGCCTTCCCAGAGGTCCGGACAGCGGGACGTACGACGCGACGACGGCAGGTCCCGCGGGGCCTGCCGCCGTCGTGCGTACCCGCGCCCCGCCGCGCGGGACGTCCGGGTCAGGTGCGGCGCACGCGGCGCAACAGCACGAAACCGGCGATGACCAGGACCGCGCCCGCGGCCGCCGGCCAGAGCTGGGCACCCGTCTCGGCCAGGCCGCCGCCCACGGTCTGCGGCTCGGTGGCGTCGGCCGCCGCGGCCTGCCGGCCGGCGTCGTCGGCCGCCGTGCCGACACCCGGCGTCTCCTGGCCGGCGCCGTCACCCTGCTGGCCGCCCGCGCCTGCCGCGCCGTCACCCTTGGGCGCGACCGAGGCCCGGACCTCGGGCTGCTTGTCGCCGGGCGGGGTGGTGGCGTCGTCACCCGCGGGCTCCTCGGTGGCCGGGGCCTCGGCCGGGGGCTCCGAGGGGTTCTCCGGCCGGCCGTCGCCGTCGCCGCCCTTGTCACCCTTGTCGCCCTTGCCGCCCTTGTCACCGGGCTGGGCGGCGCCGTCACCGGGCTGCTCGGCACCGTTGCCGCCGTTGCCGCCCTCGCCGGGAGCCTCGGTGGGCTCCTCCTTCGGGTCCTCACCCGGCTGTTCACCACCGTCACCGGCGCCGACACCGCAGGTGCGTCCGCTGTTGATGCAGTCGACCATCTCCTGCATCAGGTCCTCGTCGAAGACGTTGATGAAGTCGCCGTGGTCGGTGCCCGGCTTGTGCAGCTGCTCCGGGAAGGAGTCCACGGCGAACAGCGGGGTCGTCGCGCCGCCGTCGTTCAGGCTCGGCGCGTCGACGTCGTAGACGATGCGCTGGACCAGCTGCGGCACGGGCGTGAAACCGGACGGGCAGTTGCCCTGGGCGTCCATGAACGCCATGTGCGTACGGTGGTTGGCACTGTCGGTGTTGCGGCCGTCCCAGCAGCTCTGGAAGTCGAAGGTGCGGACCACGTCACTGCCCTGCGGGCACAGCGGGTACTTGTCCTCGAGCTGCCGGTCCTCGAAGCCGGTGCAGCTCCAGGACGCGTTGGCGTTGGCGGGACCGTTGACGAACGACTTGGCGTCACCGGTGATGATGCGCAGCAGCCGCGGCATGGCCGTGACCTCGCCCCGCGGGTTGCCCACGAACGTCAGCGTGACCTCCTTGGGGGTCACGATCTCACCGACGTTGCCCTCGATGCCGCCGCCGGGGGAGTCGGCGTCCTGCTCCTCGGTGCCGTTCTGCAGCCGCAGCACGGGCCAGTAGTACGACGACTTGTCGCCCTGGTCCTCACAGCTGGTGTCGGCCGCCGCCAACTGGTCGTCGCTGGAGAAGGCGTTGGTGGCCTGGTTGCCGATGTAGTCGTGGAAGTGGTGCGCGCCGTTGGCGACACCGGGGGCCGCGATCACGTTGTCCGAGTTGAACAGACCGTTCTCGTTGACTCCGCAGCTGCTGACGAAGGTGCCCTTCGAGGCGTCCGCCGTCGGGTCGGGCTTGACCACGTTGGGCTGGACACTCTTGATGTCCACGAAGTCCGCGGCGACGGGCCCGTTGCCCGCCTGTCCGCCGTTTCCGCCGCCCTGGTCCTGGCCGTTGTCGCCCCCTTCGCCCTGGTCGCCCTGCCGGCCGTTCCCGTCCTGGCCGTCTCCCGGCTGGGCGGAGGCGTTTCCGGAGTCGCGGACGGAGCAGTCGGCGAGTTCACCGAGGCCCTCGGGGCGGTCCCCCTCCTCCTCCATGGCGGCCGCGATGCGTTCGAGGGTCGCGGAGCGCTCCTTCTCGAGCGGGTCGATGACCTTGTCGTCGGCGACGCCGGGGTCCTGCTGAATGGCCTGCGCGGACTCCCCCAGGCGCTGATAGGCCTGGGCGATCTGCTCGTCCAGCGCGGCCAGTTCCTTGTCGACGTCCGGCCGCGCCTCCTCGGGGACCGTGGTCAGGTTGGTCGCCACGTCGGGGCAGTCGATGGTGGCGCCGCCGAGGACGCGTGCCTGGCCGGCCCCGCCCACGGCGTCGTCCTCCGTCGCGGAGGCGTAGACATTGGCCGCCATCAACCCCCCTCCGCCCAGGATCAGCGCGACCGCGGCGAAGGTCGCGCGCTGTGGACCTCGTGGGCGTCTGCGTGTGTTGCGTGCCAAGGCAGTACTCCTACGCTTTTGTCGCGGGGGGCGGGCATGGAATTCCCACGCCCCATACGTAAGCGCGTCGCGGCGTGTTCAAGCGCCGCACGGTTCCTTCGAGAAATCTCAGGAACTCCCGGGAACCGCAGGGCACCCGGGTCCCGAGCCCCCGCCCGACCCGGCGTGCACGGCGGGGACTTCGAGGGCCGGGCAGTTGGAGCGACCACTGGTCAGCGGAAGTTCACGTCCGCCGCCTGCCGGCACACGGGGCCCTCAGAGCCGGTCGTGGTCCCGCGTCGAGCGCCCGAGGCAGGTGACGGAATCGTCGAGGGGCACCTCGATCTCATGGAAGCCCATCCGGTCGTAGAAGGCCCTGGCGGAGCTGTTGGCCTTCGCCATCACGAGGTGGACCGAGGGCACCCCGCGGCCGTGCAGCGCCTTGAGGAACGTCCGCATCAGCTCCCGGCCGTACCCGCGCCCCTGCCACTGGGGCAGCAGGTCGATGTGCAGGTGGGCGGGGTAGGCCGCCAGTCCGGGGACGGACATCCGCTCGGGGTGGTGCAGGAGCCGGGCCACCTCCTCGTCCGGCGTCCCGGGCGGCCCGTCCGGCTCGGGGTGACGATCGGCGACCAGGGGCAGCCACGCGGCGCGGAAGTCCCGCGCGAAGCGGGGCGTGTCGGCGGCACCGAGGACGTAACCGACCGCGCGCCCCTTCCCGTCGTCCAGGACGAAGGCGAGTTCGGGCTCCAGGTGGACGTAGGGGGCGGCGAAGACCGCCGGGAGAATGCCGGGGTCACGGTAGTGGGGGCGGGCGTCCCGACCGTTGTGCGCGGTACGGACACAGATGTCGTCGAGGGCCGGCCGGTCCTCACGGCGGTACGGACGAATCACGGGAGACGAGATCATGCCCGGCATCCTGCACGCTGCGGGAGCGCTCCCACAACCTTGTTCCGCTCCCGCGGCCGCTCGTGCGCGGAGTGACTTCCCGTCCCGTGGTTACTCGATGGCCATGAAACTGAACGTCCCGGGACGCCGCAGGCGGTCCGACGGTGACACCCCGGAGCCGGAGCGCTCAGACCGGGGGCCTGTGGAGCAAGGGCCGAGCGACGAGGTGGAGCGGGCGGCACCGGACGCGCCGGCCGAGCTCCCGAAGGGGGCCTGGGGCGCCGCGCTGAAGGGCGCGCTGCGCGAGTTCAAGGACGACGAGCTGACCGACCGGGCCGCCGCGCTCACGTACTACGGTGTGCTGGCGCTGTTCCCGGCACTGCTGGTGCTGGTGTCGCTGCTGGGCGTCACGGGCCGCTCGGCCACGGGCAAGGTGATGGAGAACGTCCAGGCACTCGCCCCCGGGGCGGCCCGCGACATCATCACCCGGGCCGTCGAGCAACTGCAGGGCAACGCGGGCACTGGCTCGGTCATGGCGGTCGTCGGCCTCGTGCTCGCCCTGTGGTCGGCGTCGGGCTACGTGGCGGCGTTCATCCGCTCGGCCAACGTGGTCTACGACATACCCGAGGGACGTCCGGTGTGGAAGGTGCTGCCGGTGCGGCTCGGGATCACGGTCGTGCTCATGGTGCTGGCCGTGGTCAGTGCGCTCATCGTCGTCTTCACCGGTGGTCTGGCCCGTCAGGTGGGTGGCACCCTCGGCATCGGGGACGCCGCGCTGACGGTGTGGTCGATCGCCAAGTGGCCGGTGCTGGTCGTCCTGGTGACGATCATGATCGCGCTGCTGTACTGGGCCGCTCCGAACACCCGCGTCAGGGGGTTCCGGTGGATCACCCCCGGCAGCTTCCTGGCCCTGCTGCTCTGGTTGGCCGCCTCCGGCGGGTTCGCGTTCTACGTCGCCAACTTCGCCTCGTACAACAAGACGTACGGCACGATGGCCGGTGTCATCGTCTTCCTGGTCTGGTTGTGGATCACCAATCTGGCGATCCTGCTGGGCCTGGAGTTCGACGCGGAGATCGCCCGGCAGCGGGCCATCGCCGGTGGTCATCCGCCGGAGGCCGAGCCGTACACCCGGCCTCGGGACACCCGCGCCTGGAACGAGCAGGACCGGCGCCGGGTCGACGGGGGGAGCTGATCCCGCCACCGGGGCCCGGACGGGTCAGTCCATCAGTCCGGCGGCGAGCGTGGCGCCCAGTTCCCAGCACCGCTCGAGAGCGGCCTTGTCGGGTTCGCCGGTGACGGTCACCGCGTCCGCGGCGCGCCGCCAGCCGAGGCCCTTCGTGATGGACTCGATGCCCCGCACCGCCCCGGTGACGTCGCTGCCGCCGTGCACGTAGTAACCGAACGGCCGGCCCCGGGTGGTGTCGAGGCACGGGTAGTAGACCTGGTCGAAGAAGTGCTTGAGCGCCCCTGACATGTAGCCGAGGTTCGCCGGGGTGCCGAGCAGGTAGCCGTCGGCGTCCAGGACGTCGCCGGCCGTGGCGGAGAGCGCCGCCCGCCGGACGACCCGGACGCCCTCGATCTCCGGGGCGCCGGCCCCGGACAGGACCGCTTCGAACATCGTCTGGCAGTTGGGCGAGGGCGTGTGATGGATGATCAGCAGAGTCGGCACACCCCCGACCCTGCCGTGCCGGCCGGGGCCTTCGCAAGCCGGTCCGAGGTGCGGGAGGAGCCTCGGAGGGAGCGCCGAAAGGAGCAGCGGGGAACGGTTGTGAGAGCGGCTCGGGGGTGGCACGATGCCCGGCATCGATACGCGGAGACGGGGTGCGCCTTGGCCGACGGGAATCGCAGGTCACCGGCAGCGGCGGTGTTCGACGCGCTGGGCAGCGACTACGAGAAGGCGTTCGCCGCCTCCGAGGCGCACCGGGCCTCGCTGGCGTGGCTGCTCGAACGGCTCCCGCCCGGCAGCCGGGTGCTGGACGTGGGCAGCGGGACGGGCCGGCCCACGGCCGCCACGCTCGCCGCGGCCGGTCACCGGGTGCTGGGCGTCGACGTGTCGCCGGTGATGGTGGAGATCGCGTCCCGGCAGGTGCCCGAGGCCGAGTTCCGCCGCGGTGACATCCGCGAGCTGCCGCTCGAGGACGGTTCCCTCGATGCCGTCTGTGTGTACTTCGCCCTGCTCCAGATGTCCCGTGCGGAGCAGGCGGACCTGGTGCGGCGGCTGGCCCTGGCCCTGCGCCCCGGCGGCCTGTTCGCGCTGGCCACCGTGCCCCTGGACGTCGAGGGCTTCGACGGTGTCTTCATGGGGCAGGACGTGCGGGTCACCAGCTTCGCCGCCCAGGCCGTGACCGCGCTGGTACGTGAGGCGGGGCTGACGGTGCTGTCGCAGGAGAGCGTGATGTTCGTCCCGGCCCACCCCGACGCCACGCCGGAGCCCCAGCTCTTCCTGCACGGCCGTCGCGGGGGCGGGGAGGCGGCCCCGGCGGGCTGACGCCGGCCCGCGGGGCAGGGGTGGTTCCGGCGAGGACGGCCCGCGCAGCGGGACCTCGGCCGCGCTACGGAAGCGGTTTCGACTCGCCCCTGAGGTCGGCGAGCAGTTCGGCCTGGCCGGCCAGCACTCCGGACAGGATGGTGCGGGCCACCCGGAGCAGTTCGGCCACGTGCGGGCTGGTCAGCGAGTAGTACACGGTCGAGCCCTCCTTGCGGCTGACCACGAGGTTCGCCCGGCGCAGCACCGCCAGTTGCTGGGAGAGGTGAGCCGGTTCGATGCCCACCCGGGGCAGCATCTCCGCGACGGCGTGCTCGCGCTCGCTGAGGAGTTCCAGGACCCGGATGCGGGCGGGGTGGCCCAGGGTCTTGAAGAACTCGGCCTTCAGCTGGTAGAGCGGCGTGGTCATCGTGCCGTCCCCTTTCCGGGTTCCGGGTTCCGGTTTCCGGCGCGCCGCCCCGGTCCCGTCGTCCAGCCCAAGGCCCCTCGCCTTGCCTGTGCGTCGTCGGCACCCGACCTCGCCATTTTCTGAGTTTCCGACATTAGCAACTTCACACATCCCTGTGTTCCGGTGGCTGTGCCAGCCGATCCCCCAGGTGGTCAGGGCCCGTTCGGCGGTCCGGTGGGCGCGGCGGCCGGCTGCGGGGCCCTGGGCGCGGGCAGGACGCCGGTGAGCTCCAGGTGGTCGCGGGCCGCGCGGATCGCCTCCGGCGTCGTGGCGTGCTCCCGGCCCTCGTCCCGCAGCGACTCCAGCGCGCCGACGGAGTCGAGGACCTTGCGGTGGTCGGGCCGGACGCCGGAGACCATGACGACGATGCCGCGGCGCCGCAGTTTCGCCACCGCGTCCTTGAGCACCAGGGCGCCGGTGGCGTCGACGACGCTCACATGGGAGAGCCGCAGGATGACCACGCGCACGTCGGCTAGGTCGGTCAGTTCCAGCAGGAAGCGGTGGGCGGCGGCGAAGAACAGCGGGCCGTCGACGCGGTAGGCGACGATGTGCTCGGCCAGCAGTTCGCGTTCCTCCTCCGTGTGGTCGCCCTGATCGAGCGGGAGCGGGGCGAGGTGTGCCTGCCGGGCGACGGCGCCCAGCGCGAGGAGGCCCGCGACGGCCAGCCCGATGATCACGGCGAGGACGAGGTCGAGGGCGAGGGTGGCGACGGCCGTGAGGACGAGGACCAGCCCGTCGGAGCGGGTGGCGCGGGCCATCGCGCGCAGCGAACCGACCTCGACCATGCGGACGGCGGTGGCCAGGAGGACGCCCGCCAGTGCGGCAAGCGGGATCTTCGACACCAGCGGGGCGGCCGCGAAGACGATCCCGGCGAGGACCGCCGCGTGCGCGAGGGCGGCCAGTCGCGAGGTGGCTCCGGTGCGGACGTTGACCGCGGTGCGGGCGATCGCGCCGGTCGCGGGGACGCCGCCGAAGAGCGGCGACGCGATGTTCGCCAGGCCCTGGCCGAACAGTTCGCGGTTCGGGTCGTGCCGTTGGCCGACGGTCATGCCGTCGGCCACGGAGGCGGACAGCAGCGACTCCAGCGCGGCCAGCGCCGCCACGGCCACGGCGGGTGCGACCAGTCCGGCCAGCGCGCCGGTGTCGAGGAAGGCGAGCGAGGGGGTGGGCAGGCCGGAGGGCAGGTCGCCGATGGGGCGCACCCCGTCCAGTCCGGCGATCTGGACCACGAGCGTGGCCGCGGTCACGGCCAGGATGGAGAACGGCACGGTCGGCCGCAGGCGCGCCCCGATCAGCATCACGGCGGCCACCGAGAGCGCCAGGGCGACGGCGGTCCAGTCGGGTGTGCGCGCGAACTCCTCGAACGCCCGCCAGGCCACCACCAGCACCCGGTCGCCCTCGGGCATGGGGACGCCGAGGGCGTTGGGGACCTGCTGCAGTCCGATCACGCACGCGATGCCGAGCGTGAAGCCCTCCACCACGGGTGCGGGCACGTACCGCATGCTGCCTCCGGCCCGCAGCAGCGCCAGGAGGACCAGGATCACGCCCGCCATCAGCCCGACCGTGAGCACGCCCGACGCGCCGTGGTCGGCGACGATGGGGACGAGCACCACGGTCATCGCCCCGGTCGGGCCGGAGACCTGGAGGTTGGAGCCGCCGAACACGGCGGCCAGCGCGCCGGCGACCACTGCGGTGGCCAGCCCCGCCTCCGCGCCGAGCCCGGAGGAGACGCCGAATCCGAGGGCGAGGGGCAGTGCGACGACGGCGACGGTCAGTCCGGCGAGCAGGTCCCGGCGCGGATCGCGCCGCATCTGGTCGAGGTCACCGCGGGCGGGCAGCAGCGACGTGATCCGGGCCCAGGCCCCGGCGAGCAGCAACGGTACCGACACAACCCCTCGACTTCCCGGTGGCTACGACGCTCCGTCGTACGGCGTGCCTCGAGGACCCACGACGACGGGCATATCAGTCAAGGATGTAGGCAATTGCCAATTTTTGCAATTCAGCAGATAGGGAACACCGCACATGGTCCCTGCGTGCTCCGTTCGGACCGTGCGTCCGTCAGCCCGTCATGCGCTTCCGCCACGTCGGCTCGACCAGCCGCCACTCGGCCTCCCACGCCACCGCGCGCCGCCGCTGGATCCGCCTCTGGACGAGCCGTCCGCCGAGCAGGACCAGTCCCCCGCCCGCGGCCGCGACCGTGAGGCCCGCCATGACGATCTGGAACTGAGCGTCCGCTCCACCGGTCGGTTCGGAGACCAGACGCCCCTCCCCGTCCGTCCACACGGTGACCACGCTGCCGGCCTTGCTCCCGGGGACGGCCTCCGCCCGGCCCGTGCGGACGGTGCCGTCGGGGGCGGTCCACCGGACCTTGGCCCACACGTGGCCGCTGCCGTCACCGTCCTCGGCCACCGGCGTGGGCAGCGCCCGTGCCGCGTCCCCGACCAGTGTGGCCTGGACGGTGTGGGCCTGGGCGCGGCGCCCCGCGAGGGACCCGTCCACCGCCCCCGCCGCCGCCAGGCCGGCGAACGCCCCGGCCAGGAGGGCGAGGACGAGGGTGGCCAGCAGCAGCCAGGCCTCGATCAGATCGCTGCGGCGCCGCAGCGGGTTCTTGCGCCAGCGCCACCACCACACCCTGCGTGGCCGCGCACCACGCGTCCGCGCCATGGGACGTCACCTCCTCGCGCGGGTGCCGGAGGCCACGACGAGCCGCGTCGGTACGTCGCCGGCCGGTTCGTCGGGACCGCGGCGCCTCCTCTTCAGGGTCCGTCACCGGGGCCGTTCGGCGCATGGGCCGAACGGCCCCGTCCCGGGTTCGGACCGGCCCGGGAACGGCCCTGCCGAAGACGTCGTACGCGTCCTGCATGCGTTCGAGCGGGAAGGTGCGGGTGCCCGGGGCCGTGGAAGACGTAACCCTTCATGCCGATCCTCACCCTTCTCGGTGCCGGCGGGCTGCGGCTTCGGGCGCAGCCCGCGCCCGCCTGCGTCGGCGGACCCCCGAAGGGTTCCGGGGCCGCCCTGCTCTTCCAGTCTGAGCGCACCCGGGGAGTTCCGCTCGGGCCGCTGCCGTCCCGGTCGACGGTCGCCTCCTCCGGGACGAGAGCCCCTACGCCACCACCGGCCGCGCGATGCCGCTGTGCAGCAGGTGCCGGGCCTGCTGGGCACCGGCCCCCAGGCGCAGGGCGAGGCGGGAGAGCAGCTCGTACAGGCGCCGGACCGTCTCCAGGCGTTCCAGGCGCGGTGCGAGGGCCGAGAGGGCGATGGCCAGCGTCACGCCCGCCAGGGCCACGGGACCCAGCGGGGTGCAGCCGAAGAAGTGGCTGACGCCGGGGGTCTGGACGAGGGCGGCGAGCACCGCGGCGGAGCCCAGAGCCGTCGTCCACACCAGGGGGCTGTGCCGGCGGCCGGAGAGGGTCTGCACGAGTTGGGCGCCGACCACGCCGCACAGGGCCATGGTGGTGGAGCGGCGGTTGGTGCCGGGGGTGAGGCGGCCGATCAGGTACGCGGTGACCGCGCCGAGGCAGGTGGTCACGCCCCGGCGCCGGATGGCACGCAGCAAGGGGGCTCCGAGGACGTCGAGGCCCATCGGGCCGGTCTCGGCATGGGCCGCCGTCGACGGATCGTCGCTCGGGGTCACCGCCACCGCCATCGCCGGGAACATGTCCGTGAGCAGGTTGACCAGCAGCAGCTGACGGGTCGACAGCGGTGAGGAGCCGGCGAGCAGGGTGCCCAGCACGCTGAAGCCGACCTCGCCCGCGTTGCCGCCGATGAGGATGCTCACCGCGTCGGCGACGCTGCGCCACAGCGCGCGGCCCTCGCGAACCGCGTCGACCAGGACCGACAGGTCGCCGGTGGTGAGGACGAGGTCGGCGGCGTTGCGGGCGGCGGCCGAACCGCGCGCCTCGATGCCGACGCCCACGTCGGCGGCGCGGATCGCCGCGGCGTCGTTGGCGCCGTCGCCGACCATGGCCACCACCCGGCCCGCCTGTTGCAGCGCCTCCACCACATGGAGTTTCTGCTCGGGCGCGACCCTGGCGACGACTCCGGCGCCGTGCAGGGCGCGGACCCGGTCGCGGCGGCCCATGGCGACCAGTTCGTCGCCGGTGACCACCCCGGTCTCCTCCGGCCAGCCCAGTTGCAGAGCGATCGCGCGGGCGGTCTCCGGGTGGTCGCCGGTGAGCATGACGGGCAGGATGCCGGAGCGGCGCAGCTCCGTGAGGAGGGCCTGCGAGGTGTCGCGCGGGACGTCCGCCAGGGCGATCAGCCCGACGAACTCCAGATCCGCGAGGTCGGCCTCGAGTTCGGCGGTGGCGTCCGGGCCCCGGCACGGCCGCCGGGCGACGGCGAGAACGCGCAGCCCCTGCCCCGCGAGGGTGTGGGCCGTTTCGGTCGTGTCGTCGGGCAGGTCGCGGCAGGCCGGGAGGACCGTCTCGGGGGCGCCCTTGACCACGAGGAGGTCACCGGCGTCCGGGGAGGTGCCGCCGTTGTCCCGGCCGACGGCGGCGGCATAGCCCCGGCTGGCCTCGAAGGCGAGCTCACCGCTGGGCGCCCAGGACCCGTCGGGCGGTGCGGCGTCGAGGACCGCTTCGTCGGTGGCGTGCGCGATCCGGCGGCCCTGGCCCGTCTCCACCTGCGGGCAGGCGCGGGCGGCCAGCCGTACCACCGGCACGGCGGGCTCGGCGCCCGGGGCGAGGACGGTGCCGTCGGCGGTGGCGACCCGGACCAGGCGCAGCCGGTTCTCGGTGAGGGTGCCGGTCTTGTCGAAGCAGACGGTGTCGACCCGGCCGAGCGCCTCCAGGGTGCGGGGCGTGCGCACCAGGACGCCCCGCCGGGACAGGCGGCGGGCCGCCGCCATCTGGGCGACGGTCGCGACGAGCGGCAGTCCCTCGGGGACGGCGGCGACGGCCACCGCGACCCCGCCGCTGACGGCCTGCCGTACCGGGCTGCCGCGCAGCAGCGACAGCCCGGCCACCAGTGCGCCGCCGGTGAGGGTCACCGGCAGCGCCTTGCGGGTCAGTTCCTGCAGCCTCGCCTGGACGCCGGCGGGCGGTGGGGTGCGGGCGGCGAGCGCGACGGCGCGGCCCGCCTCGGTGCGGTCGCCGGTGTCCACCACCAGCGCGACGGACCGGCCGGCCACGACGGTGGTGCCCTCGAAGACCATGCAGGTCCGCCCGCTCACCGGCGCGCCGGGAGTGGCGTCGAGGCCCTTGGCCACGGGCAGGGACTCGCCGGTGAGCGCCGACTCGTCGACCTCCAGCCCGTCCACCTCCAGCAGTCGTGCGTCGGCCGGTACGACGTCGCCGGCGGCGAGGCTGATCCGGTCGCCGGGCCGCAGCCGGACCGCGTCGACGGTGACCGTGCGCCTGCGGGCGTCCTGCCGGCGTGCCTTGGGCTGCTGGCGGGCGGCCAGCCGGGCGAGCGCCTGTTCCGCGCGCAGCCGCTGGAGTCCGCCCGCCACGGCGTTGAGGTCCATGGCGCCGACGACGAGCAGCGCGTCGACGAGCGAGCCGAGCAGGGCGGAGGCGACCGCCCCGGTGGCCAGGACGGGCGTGAGGGGGTCGTCGAGTTCCCGGCGGACGGCACCGGCCGCCTGCCAGGTCCAGCGGGCCGGTGCCGCCACGGGGGTACGGGCGAGCCGGGCCGCCCGCCGGCGGGACCGGTCGACGAGCAGGGCGAGACCGCGGGGTTCGGCGTCGGTCGCGGGGCTGCTCAGCCGGTCGCGCGCCTCGTGCGGCTCCAGCGCGTGCCAGGGCACGTGCAGCCGGGGTTCGGGCGGCGTGGCGCGGGCCACGCCGACGGCCTCGGCCCAGCCGGAGAGCAGGGCTCCGGCCGCGGCGATGTTCACCGGGGCGTGCCGGGTGAGCCGCCGCCAGGCGCGGCCGCCGGGTTTGCCGCCGCGGGCCACCATGAGCCCCGACAGGGCGGCGCCCGCGCGGGCCAGGACCTGCGAGCGGCGGCCGACCCGGCGGACCGCCGGAATGGCCGTCAGCAGCCGCCACACGTCGGCCGTTCCGCCCGGGGCGAGCACGTCGGCTCCCCAGGGGATCGCCGACCGCGCGTCGGTGAGGGCGACGGCCACGTCACCGGCGGGCAGCCCGTCCGCCACCTCGCCGTCACCGCGTTCGGCCACACGGGCGACGCTGACCACGATGTGCCCGTCGTTCTGCAGCGCCCGTACGACGTCGCCGAGCGGCATGTCCGCCGGGGCCGCCTCGTCCGCGAGCCGGGTGATGTCCTTCAGGTCGGAGCCGCCCGTGATCACGACGTACAGCCCGGCCCGACGGGCCGCGTCGAGGACGGCTTCGGCGAACGGGTCGACCGGGTCGTCGAACGCGGCGGCCCCGCCGTCGGCGTCCGGGGTGCCCGGCGGGCGGCTGCGCAGGGCGTCGGCGTGCAGGACGAGGGAGTCGGCGATCTCCAGCTGTCGCAGCCGCTCCCCGCTGCGTACGAGCATCCCGGACCGGGCGAGGGAGGTGCCGAGGGCCGCTTGGAAGGCGGCCGGGCCGTAGCGTGCCGCCTTGGGGGATCCGGCGAGGACGGCTTCGGCTGCCTCCTGGGTCTCGTGCGTGACGAGGAGGGCGGCGGCGGCACCGGCCAGGCTGCCGGTGCCGGCGTTGGCCGCGTAGGCCTGGGCGGGGGTGACCCGCAGCGGTGGGCGGCTGTCGTTGGGACCGGGGATGCCGGCGCGTTCCTCGGTGCAGAGGTCGTCGTGCAGCGCCTCGAAGGCCGCGGCCCGGGCCACCGCCTCGGTCAGCTGGCTGGTCCGCAGCAGCCCGTCGAGGACCAGGGACATGGGCGACTGTCCGGCTCCGTGGGCGGCGGCGTTGGCGGCGGCGAGGACGAGTTCCCTGCCGTTCCAGCCGAACCGCTGCCGCAGCAGGGCGCGGAAGCGGGGGTTCTCACGCATCAGCGTGACGGCGGCGGTGACCGTCCTCGGGGTCCGCGGCAGGCCCAGCGAGCGCCCGGCGAGGGCCCCGGCCGCACCGGCGGCGTCCAGCAGCAGCGCGGCGGCGCTGACCCGTACCTCGCGGGGGTCGCCGGGGTGAGGGGTCTCTTCCTCCTCCGGATCGGCGTCCTCGCTCAGTCCGAGGCGGGCGGCGAGCGCGACGGCCCGCTCGGTCACCCGGTCGCCGGCCGCGTCCTGTGCCACCGTCACGACGAGGCGGGTCAGTCCCTCGTCCCAGTACGCCGTCAGCACGTCGGGGTGGTCGAGGAGTTCGTCGGCCGCTTTGCGGGCGAGCGGGCCGGTGTCGCCGCCGGGATTCCGCAGCGCCAGGTGGACGCGGTGTCCGGCCCGCCAGTGCCGGCCGCCGCCCAGAGCGTTGCGGGCGACGTTGCCGATGCGGTGCGTCGTGTCGTGGACGGACGTCATGCCCCGGGCGGTACTGCGGGCGGCGCCTGCGGCGGCCCCCGCCACGGCCCCGGCGAGGGGGGCGACGTCGAAGCGTGTGAGCATCTGAGGGTGTCCCGTGGTCCTGGATCAGCCGGTCTGCGGGTCGTGTGCGCCGGCCCGGCCCGGGTGGCGGTCGGTGTGCTCGTGGTGCGCGGTGGCTTCGGCGACCTGCTTGAGCGCGGACGCCGTCGCGGTGTCGCCCACCTTGGCGGGTTGTTCGTGCACGTGGGGTTCCGCCGGTTCGTGCCGGTGGCGGGAGAGGTCCAGCCGGTCGCCGGGGCCCTGGTCGGTGGGCGGTCCGGGCGCGGGCTCCGGTTCCGTTCCGGTTTCCGGGCGGTGTATCCCGTGCTCGCCGGGCGGTGCCGCGCCGTCCGGCGACCCCGTCTCCGGCGGCCGGGCCGGACGCTGCTGGGTGAGCCAGGCGACGGCCGCGCCGGTCAGCGCCACCGGCCACTCGACGACGCCGGCCACACCGAGCACGCCGGCTCCGGCGTAGACGGCCAT
The DNA here is from genome assembly GCF_040655635.1 of Streptomyces sp. NPDC050388. Taxonomy (NCBI): domain Bacteria; kingdom Bacillati; phylum Actinomycetota; class Actinomycetes; order Kitasatosporales; family Streptomycetaceae; genus Streptomyces; species Streptomyces sp. NPDC050388. The sequence continues at coordinate 24,199 of NZ_JBFAKH010000033.1, read as the reverse complement.
CCTGCGACCGCGCGGGGACACCGCCCCGATCGCGTCCAGCGCCCCGCCGGCCGCCTTCCCCACCTGTTCCGCGCCCGGCACGTGCCGCAGGCCCGACGCCACGGCCCGCAAGGGCTGCGGAAGACCCGACGAACGAGACGTGTCCCTGCTCATGTCGTTCATGTCGTTCACTTCGTTCATGTCGACCTCCGCAAGCGCATCACCCAGGGGCACCCATCGGCTTCCCTGCCCTGTGGCCCATATTCAGCCGTGAACGGCCGGAGCGCTTTTCCTGTTCACCCGAGGCGGCCCCGTCGCGGCCCCGCCGCACGGACAGCGGTCCTTGCGCTTCGTACCTCCGCCGGTGTCGGACCGGGTGCCCCGGGTACCCAGTGCACACACAGCGGCCGGCCCGTCCCCGGGGCAGGGACAGGGGGCCGCGGCCGTGCGGATCGTCCGCTCGGGCGAGGGGAGAGGACATGACGGAGAACGGCGACGGCGCCCCGCTCGTCCGGCGCCCGGGGGCCCCTGGTGTCCGGCCGGCCACGGACGCGCCCGGCCGGACACCGGCACGCACCGGGGAGGAGAACACCGAGCTTCCCCGCGACCGCAACCAGGCCATCCTGGAGGCGGCCAAACAAGTCGGGTCGATCCTCAAACGGAACGGGCACCGTTTCGCACTGGCCGGCAGCGTCGCCGTGCACGCCCATGGCGGCAGCGGGAACCTCCAGCACGACGTCGACTTCTGCGTCCGCCCCGAGGACGCCGACTCCGTGGCCGCCACACTCCACGAGGCCGGGCTGACGGTGTACACGCCGCCGGAGGACTGGCTGATCAAGGCCACGTGTTTCGGCCAGGACGTCGACATCATCTTCGAGCTGGCGCACCGGCCCGTCTCCACGGAGATGCTCGACCGGGCGGAGGAACTCCCGGTGGAGTCGGTGCGCATGCCCGTCCTGGCACCGACCGACCTGCTGTGGAGCCTGATCGCCGCCTTCTCCGAGCACCACCTCGACTTCGGCGCGGTCCTGCCCATCGCCCGGGCCCTGCGCGAGAAGGTCGACTGGGGCCGGGTGCGGCGCGACTGCGGGGACGAGCCCATGCCGGCCGCCTTCTTCTTCCTGTTGGAACGTCTGGACGTCATCCGGACGCCCCACCCCCCGGACACCCCGCCGTCCGGGGAAACCGTCGTCCGTGAGCCCGCGGAAGGAGCATCCCCATGAGCAGCCGAGGTGCCGAACCGGCGGGCGGCGTGCCCCCGGCGCAGAGCCGGGAGTACCGCGTCGCCCATCTCCAGGACCGTCTCGCCGCCGGGGAGCTCGGTGAACTCGGCGTACGGATCGAGGTCCGCGGCGAGGCCGTGCTGGTCACGGGGACCGTTCCCTCGGCCCCCGCCCGCGAGGAGGTCCTGCGCGTCGTGCACGAGGAGCTCGCCGGGCTTCCGGTGCACTGCGACGTCGTGGTCAACGAGACGTCGTCGCCCGACCAGGCGGAGGAGCTGACATGATCCGGGTCGCCGCTGTCGGGGACATCCACATGGGGCCGGACAGTCAGGGGTTGCTCCGTCCCGCGTTCGACACCCTGCCCGACTGCGCCGACCTGCTGCTGCTGGCGGGCGATCTCACCCGGCACGGGACTCCGGAGGAGGCTCGCGTGGTGGCCGAGGAGATCCGGGGCCTCGCCGTCCCGGTGGTCGCCGTGCTCGGCAACCACGACCACCACGACGACCACCCGGACGAGGTCACGGCCATCCTGCGGGACGCCGGCGCCCGGGTCCTGGAAGGCGAGGGGACCGTCGTGCGCAGTGGCGGCACACGCATCGGGGTGGCCGGCACCAAAGGGTTCGGGGGCGGGTTCGTCGGGCGCAGCGCCGGGGAGTTCGGCGAGCCGGTGATGAAGGAGTTCGTCCGGCACTCGCGCCGCTGCGCCGACGGGCTGCGGGCGTCCCTGGAGCGGCTGGGCGCGGAGGGCTGCGACCTCCGGATCGCCCTCACCCACTTCTCCCCCGTGCCGGAGACCCTGGCCGGGGAGCCGCTGGAGATCTATCCGTTCCTGGGCAGCTACCTGCTGGCCGAGGCGATCGACACGGCCGGCGCCGACCTCGCCGTGCACGGGCACGCGCACGCCGGTACGGAGCACGGCATGACCAGCGGAGGCGTCAGGGTGCGCAATGTCGCCCAGCCGGTCATCGGTCGCGCCTTCCATGTCTACCATCTGCCGGTCCCAGAACGCGTGAGCACGTCGGCGGGTACCGAAGCGTCCGGCTGAACACAGCCGCGCACCCCGCTCGTCCAGCGCCGTCGGCCCCTTGCCGGCGGCGCTTCCGTCTGACCACGCCCGACCGCCTGCCGTCGCGTCCTGGTACTGCACGTGGCACATCCGCCGCACCAAAGCGCGAAATCGGCGCGCTCCTGACATCGCATCGGGCGCCGCGGGCAAGGCCTAGGTCCTGTCCGGCGTTTCCTGCCGGACCGGTCCGCGAAGTCCGGCGCTGGGGGTGCCTCCCACGCCCTTCAGGCAGTGAGGAAGCGTCGCAGGGCGGAGGGTCGTCGTCGTACGGGACGTACGCGGGCGGGCCCGGCAGCGCGGCGGGGTGCAGCAGCGGGCCCGGCGGAAACCGCCGGACAGGTCCCGGGCTCGCGGCGGCCGGCCCCCGAACGAAGGAGACGTCCCCCATGGTCCTCAGACATGCCCGGACCGCGCGTCGAGCGGCCCTGGCCGCGCTCGGCGGTCTCGTCCTCACCGGCCTCCCCTCCGTCGCGGCGGCCGGGCTCCCGCCCACGGCGGGACTCGCGCCCGTCGCCGCCCGGCCTCCGGGCGGCGACGCCGAGCGGCCGTCGGCGCAACTGCTCGGCGCCCTGCGGCGCGACCTGGGGCTGACTGAGGCTCAGGCGTTCGAACGGCTGGCCAACGAGGCGGAGTCGGGCACCCGCGCGGGCCGTCTGCGCATCGCCCTGGGCGAGCGGTTCGCCGGCGCCTGGGTGCACGGCGCGGCCTCCGAGAACCTCACGGTCGCGACCGTCGACGCCGGGGACGTCCCCGCCATCGAGGCCCAGGGTGCGACGGCCTCGGTCGTCCGGCGGACACTGTCCGACCTCGTGGCGGCCAAGGCGAAGCTGGACGCGGCGGCCACCCGGGTCCAGACCCTGGACACGCCCGTGTGGTACGTCGACGTGCCGAACAACCGCATCATGGTGCAGGCGAGGAGCCGGGCGGCCGGCGCCGCCTTCGTCGAGGCGGCGGGGCTCCAGGACTCGGACGTCGGCATCCATCCGACGACGGACTCGCCGCGCCTGATGCAGGACATCACCGGCGGTGACGCCTTCTACATCGACGACGCCGCCCGCTGCTCCGTCGGATTCTCCGTCACCAGGGACGAGCAGCAGGGCTTCGTCACCGCGGGCCACTGCGGCGCGCCCGGCGCGGTGACGACCGGCTACGACCGCACCGCCCAAGGCACCTTCCAGGCCTCGACGTTCCCCGGCAAGGACATGGCGTGGGTGGCCACCGACGACCAGTGGACGGCCACGCCCGGCGTCAGGGCGCAGGACGGTCAGGAGGTGCAGGTCACCGGATCGGTGCAGGCGCTCGTCGGTGCCGCGGTGTGCCGGTCCGGTTCGACCACCGGATGGCGCTGCGGGACGATCCAGCAGCACGACACGAGTGTCGCCTACCCCCAGGGCACGGTCGGCGGGCTGACCCGGACCACGGTGTGTGCCGAGCCGGGCGACTCCGGTGGGCCGTTCGTCGCGGGCGCCCAGGCGCAGGGCGTCACCTCCGGCGGCTCCGGGAACTGCACCAGCGGTGGCACGACGTTCTACCAGCCGGTCAACCCGATCCTCAGCGACTTCGGCCTCGTCCTCACCACCGCCCAGGCCACGACACCGGCCCCGGCCCCGGCCCCGGCCCCGCAGGACGGTGCCGGCCAGGAGTGGACCGAGGGCCGCGTGTACGAGGCCGGAGCCGTGGTGACCCGCGACGGCGTGCGCTACCGGTGTCTGCAGAGCCACCAGGCCCAGGGCGCGTGGGCACCGGCCGGGACCCCGGCCCTGTGGCAGCGCGGGTGACCGCTTCACATGGGCTGCGGTGAGGCTCCGGGCGGCCGAGTCGTCCACGGCCGCCCGGTGCCCTGCTGACGCGTCCGGACACCGCGGGGTGAACGGGCGGCCCCGGCCGGTGTGGCCCAGGCCACGCCCCGAAGGAGACCGGGGCCATATCCGGCCGGGTGCGCCGGAAGCTACCGTTTCCGGGCAGAAGTCCTTGACCCCACCAGCTCGGACGGCCCGGCAGTGAAAGCAGATCTCTCCCCCGTCATCGCGGCGACCACGCAGTGGCTGACCCGTTCCTTCCCCGCCTCCGGCGGAGCGCTCGCCTCCGCCCTGTGCGAGGTGCAGGCGCGGCAGGCGGTGACGGTCGCCGCGTGGCTCCGGTATCCGACGGCGATGGACGCCGCTCTGGTCGGCCTGGCGGGCCCGGGCGGTTCGGCACGGCTCGACGGGGTCACCGGAGTCGACAGCGGCACTGATCCCGACCCGGACGCCCCGGACGACACGGACGCCTGGCGCACCTGGGTGGACGAGGTCGTGACCAGCTGGGCGGCCTGCCTGCTCGCCGACCCGGACACGGCCTCCCGCGCCGTGACCGCGCTCGCCGGGGGAACTCACACCACCGGTGCGCCGGCCGAGTTCCGGCGGCTGCTCGCACCCGACGAGACCGACCGGAGGGCAGCGGCGCTGCTGCGCCACCCCGACCTGCTGGCGCCCGTGGCCGAGCTGCACCGCTCCCATTTGCTAGACCGTCTCCGTCCGGACCACACGCTCACGGCCTGACGCCGGGCCCCGTACGCGCCCTCCGCCCGGACCGCTTGCGCGGCCCGGGCAGGTCCACAAACGGCGTCAGCCGAGCTTGCCGCGACCGCTCAGCGCGTCGCGGAGCCGGTCGACCAGGCCGGCGCCCGGTGCCAGCAGCTTGTTGGCCGGGGGCTTGTCCGGGGCGGCGGGGTGCGGCCGGGTCGGGGCCGTCTTCTTGGCCTGCCGGACCTTGTCACCGAGCTGGTCGAGCTGGTCCGGGGAGCAGGACGCGCGCAGCTTGGGGAACAGGTTCTGCTCCTCGTCGGCGATGTGCTCGCGGATCTCGCCCATCAGCATGCCGACGAGCCGGTCGAACTCGGCGTCCTCCGCGTCGCGGCTCTCCAGGTCCTTCATGACCTGCTCGGCCTTGGCGTGGTCCGCGAGTTCCCTGTCGGCCAGGGTGTTCCCGTTCTCCACGTGCTCGCGCACGGCCGGGTAGAGACAGGCCTCCTCCGCCACCGAATGCCGGACGAGTTCGATCGTCGCCTGGTCCGCGTACACCTTGCGGTCCTTGTGGCCGGGCGGCAGGGCCTCGATCTTGCCGAAGAGATCCTCGACTTCCCGGTGATCGGTCACCAGTTCGTCGATGACGTTGCCTCCGTGTCCCATGTTCTTCACCTCCGGATCGTGGTGGCACCCGGCCGGGTCCACCCGCCTCTGGGTTCCCCGGGCTCCGGGGGGCTAACGCGATGCGGACCCCCGTCGGCTCCCTCACCGACGGGTCCCGGGTCAGCCGGGCAGCTCGGCCCGGACGCGGGCGGCCACCGCGGCGGGGCGGGCTCCCGCCCGGGCGGCGTGCCGCACCAGGCGGGCATCGCGACGCAGTTCGCGGGCCGTGTGACGGCCGCGCCACAGCAGCGAGGGGGCGGCTCCGGTGTCGTCGGCGGTGATCAGCAGACCGCCGAGCATGGCCAGGTTCTTGAGGAAGTGGATGCGCTGCTGGACACGCTGGGAGGTGTCGTCCTCCTCCCAGAAGCGGTGCCCGGCGAGCGTCGTGGGCACGAGCGTGACCGCGAGTGCGAGCGCGGCGGTGCGGGGGACCCGTCCGGCGGCCAGCAGCAGCCCGGCCACGACCTGTACGGCACCGTTGAGCCGTACGGTCTGCTCGGTGCGGTCCGGGAGCACGGCGACGCGTTCGGCGACGGGCCGGACGACGGGCTCGGCGACCGGGACGACGGCCTCGGGGTTGCGAACGGATTCCAGGCCGCCCGCGACGAACATCGATGCCAGCATCGGGCGGCCGACGGCGCGCAGCAGACTCATGGCCTTCTCCTGGTGGGTATCGGGGGTCTCGGGAGTATCAGGGTGCTGTCGATGGGGTCCGTGGTGCGGGCCGCCGGGTTCCCCCGCGGGAACGGGCCATGCGGCGGCACCTGCTCCGGTGACGGCGGACGGTGTCTCACCAGAACCGGTTCGTGAGCGCGGGCCGGCGGACCGCCTGGACGGCGTCGCGCAGGCTCAGGGCGACGCTGATGGTGGCGCGCAGCGCCGACGGCCGTACCGTCTGGGCGGTCTCGGTGGCCAGGACGAGCAGACAGGCCGCGGCCTGTTCCACCACGGAGACCGGGAGGGTGTAGTCGCTGTCGGCGGCCGCGCGGAACGCCTTCAACGGGATCCCGGCCCCGTCGACGGTCCGCTTGGCGGCCTGCTCCAGGTGCTGTGCGGCCTGGTCGCACACGGAGGCGGGCAGGGTGAGGGTACGTTGGAACGATGCGCTTGTCATGACTCGATTGGTTTCCGGAACCGGTCCGTTCGATCGGCGGGCAGCGCGTTTTCACCGTCCTGCGTGACGAGTTGTGACAAGTCGGAGGGCGGGTGCCGGACGCGAAGGAGCGCACGACGCGAACGCCCCCGGGCCGGCCCCGTGGCGGGGGCGGCCCGGGGGCCGGTGACCTGTTCAGCGGTTCACCACGTGCCGTTCGTTGGGAACGCAGTGGGTCATCGTCAGTCCCCGCACGTCACGCGGCGGGTTGTCGCCCAGGTTGGCGAGCCGCTTGCGGTCCTCGTCGGTGAGGTCCTGGTCGGCGAGGGGTTCCAGACCGGCGACGTCCTCCGGAGCGATGCCGAGTCCGTCGCCGACCCGGCGGCCGAGGTCGTTCTCGACCAGCAGGAAGTGCCACACCATGCGCTCCTGCACCGGCCGGTCGCACTGGGAGATCAGGTCGACGAAGTTCTTCACCAGGTCGTCGCGCTCCCAGTCCTCCATGAGCATGTAGCGCTGGCCCGCCTGGAGGTAGTCGTTGGTGCGGGGGATGCGTTTGCGGGTGAGGTAGCCCCGGATCTCCGGGCCCTGCTCGTCGTGCGACGGTTCCTTGGCCTCGCGCAGGCCGCCGATGAGCGACGGTTCGTAGTTGACCTCGGGGTGCTCCCCCGCCTGGTCCACGAGGTAGGCCATCTGGCCGTCGCGTTGGTTGGTGTTCACCTCGGCGGCCTTGGCCTGGTTGACGGGGAGCTGGAGGTAGTTCGGGCCGACCCGGTGGCGCTGGGTGTCGCTGTAGGAGAAGGTCCGGCCGACGAGCATCTTGTCGTCGGAGAAGTCCAGGCCGTCGACGAGGACACCGGTGCCGAAGGAGATCTGCTCGTTCTCGGCGAAGTAGTTCTCCGGCATCCGGTCGAGCACCATCCGGCCGACCGGCTTCGGCGGGAAGTCCTGCTCGGGCCAGGTCTTGGTGTCGTCGAGCGGGTCGAAGTCCAGTTCCGGGTGGTCGTGGTCGTCCATCATCTGGACGAGCAGTTCCCACTCCGGGTGGTCGCCGCGCCCCACCGCCTCGTAGAGGTCCTTGGTGGCGTGGCCGAGGGAGCCGGCCTGGACGTTCGCGGCGTCCTCCTCGGTCATGGAGCGGACGCCCGCTTTGGGCATCCAGTGGTACTTGACGAGCTTGGTCTCGCCCTCGGTGTTCACCCATTTGTAGGTGTTCACGCCGAAGCCCTGCATGTGACGGTAGTCCGCGGGGATGCCGCGCGGACTGAACAGGTTGACCAGCATGTGCATGCACTCGGGCGTCTGCGACATGAAGTCGAAGATGCGCCGCGGCTGCTGCTCGAAGGTGACGGGGTCGGGCTTGAGGGCGTGGATGACGTCCGGGAACTTGATCGCGTCCCGGATGAAGAAGACGCCGAGGTTGTTGCCGACGAGGTCCCAGTTGCCGTCCTCGGTGTAGAACTTCACGGCGAAGCCGCGCGGGTCGCGGGCGGCCTCGGAGGAGTCGCGTCCGCCGATGACGGTGGAGAACCGGACGGCCACGTCCGTACGCTTGCCGCGCTCCTGGAACAGCAGGGCCCGGGTGTAACGGCTGACCGGCTCGTCCCCCCAGGTGCCGTAAGCCTCGAAGTGACCGTACGCGGTCACTCCCCGGGCGTGCACGACGCGCTCGGGGATGCGCTCCCGGTCGAAGTGGCTGATCTTCTCCAGGAACTGGTAGTTCTCCAGCGTGGCGGGCCCGCGGGCGCCGACCGTGCGTTGGTTCTGGTTGTCGTGGACCGGATGGCCCTGCCGGTTGGTGAGTACCTTGCGGTCGTCGCCCGGGGCGGGGCCCCGGCTCGAAACGTCCGTCATGTTCGTGGACTCCTTCGGCTGCTCATGGCTGGTGGCGGGCCGGGACACGGTGGTGTGTGGCCGTGGGCCGGCCGTCGCGGCCGGTCCGGGCGATGTGTTCCTCCGGTTTCCCGGACTCACGGACTCTTCGGCTTCCGGGGCCGCGTGGTCGCTCACGCGGCCCCGGAAGCCGGGGACCGCTCGCGGAACCTCCCGCCGCCGAACGGCCTGGCCGCGCGCATCGCGCGCGTCCCGCCGGTGGCGTGCGTACGAGGGCCATGCTGCCGTGCATCACGGAGAGCGGCGACTCGGAGCGACGGCGCGCACACCCGCGGTGCGCCGGTCGGTGCGAGAACGGCGGGGCCATCCGCAGCCGCCACGACTGTCATGGGACGGGCCGGCGGCAGGTCCTGGGGAAGGAAAAGCGGGAGCGCGACCGGTCCCCCGTTCCGGTCGTGCTCCCGCGGCAGGGAAGAACCTATGTGAACGGCGACACGGGTGTGTATCGCACCGATGCCCGCTGCACCGACCGCAGCACTCAGCCGTGCACAAGTGAGTCCGATAAAACCCGTTTCACCCCGCGCGACCGGCCACGGGGCCATCGAAAATCCGGTCCGTCGTTCATCCGGATGAGGGCGCCGGCGCGGGGCCCGTGAACACCGGGTGCTCGAGGTCTCCCAGTGCCAGATGGGCCAGCACGACCTCGTACAGGTCGGTCCCGGCGGCCGACAGCTGGCGTTCCAGGACCGGCTCGGAACTGCGTACGTGCTCGCGCACGGTCTGCGCGTGGACGCCCAGGAGCTGCGCGGTCCGCTCGGCGTTGACGCCGGCGGCGATCCAGGCACGCAGCGTGCGCCGCAGGGGGCGGGTGTCCCGGTCCAGCCGTTCGAGCAGCCCTTCGGCCCAGGAGCGTACGGCGGGCCCGGACACCAGGTGCGTGAGCCCCGGGGCGGGTGTCGCGCAGGCGCCGCCCGCCTGTCCGTCCTGGAGGTTGATCTGGGTGTGCAGCGCCAGGTGCACGACGGCACGGACGGTGACGTCGTCGAAGTCGGTGCCCAGCATGGTCTCGACGCGTTCCATGCGGGCGCGCACCGTGTTGCGGCTCACGCCGAGGATCTTGGCCGTGTTGACGGCGGTGAACTCCAGACCCAGGCGGGTGGTGGCGAGGAGCTCGGCGCGGGTGTGGTGCGAGACGGCGTCCAGTGGGCGCAGCAGCCGGGCCGCCCAGCCGCGCAGGGCCGCCGGGTCCATCAGCCGCTCGGGATGGGTGCGCTCGGCGTAGACCGCCGTCTTGTCCGGGCGGAAGCGCGCCACGGCGAGGGCGCTGACGGCCTGCCCGTACGCGGTGGCGGTCCGGGCCAGGCTCTGCCGGACGCTGCCCCCGAGGAAGGTGTCCGGGTGCCGTTCGACCAGGGACTTCAGTTCGCCGGCGGTGGTCTCGCGGGGGCTGACGACGATCACGTGCCCGTCCATGGCCGGGCACCGCACGACCAGGGCCTCCTCCCGCGTGGTGTCCAGGCACTCCTCCGCGAGGCGGTCGCGGAGGGCGGGCTCCGACTCGACGACGTAGACGCATGCCGTGTCGGCGTCGAGCAGTCCCGGCCAGAGTCCCGCGGCCACCCGGCGGGCGGCGACGGTGTCCTCGACCATGAGGAGTTGAAGGATCGCCAGCCGCAGGTCGGCGCTGGCCCGCCGCAGCCGCTGCCCGGCCGCGACGGTCTCGCGGGCGGTCAGCAAGAGCTCGACGACCTGGGCGGTGTGCGTGACGACGTCGGCACTGCGCCGGTCGAACGGGGCGTCTCGGGAGACGGCCAGTGCCCAGACCTCGAAGGGGTGCCCGACCTTCACCAGGCGCAGGTGGTGCTCGCCGTCCTCCCAGGCCGCGGAGGCGATCCGGCCCGAGGTGACAGCGGCGACGAGGTCCTCGTCCAGCGGCAGCCCGGTCCCGGCGACGAGGGCGCCGGAGGCGTCCCGGAGAGCCACCGACGCGTGCACGGTGCCGGCGAGCCAGTCGACGATCCTGCGGACGTCACGGCCCGTCGGCCGCAGGTGCTCCAGCAGTTCCCGTGCCCACCCGGGTTGCTCCGATCGCTCCCCTGCCGTCGGCTCCGGCCGCCGGATTCCGTCCCCACGGGCTGCCACCTCGGTCTTCCCCTCGTTCCGCCGGCCGTCTTCCGCCCGGCCCCGGACGTTACCCCACCGATGCGTCGAGACCCCACCGATGCGTCGGGCTCACCTTGGCCGGACACAGTGTCCAGGGTGCCCGGCCGTGGCGCGGGTGGGCGCCGGCCGGGGTGTGCGGTCCTGCCGCCCGGGCGGCATAAGCTCGGTGAATGGCGAAGTACTTCGACGTGCACCCCGACAACCCCCAGCCGCGCACCATCGCCCAGATCGCCGGCAGCATCCGCGCCGACGCCCTGGTCGCGTACCCCACGGACTCCTGCTACGCGCTCGGCTGCCGACTGGGCAGCCGGGAGGGCCTCGACCGGATCCGTACCATCCGCAAGCTGGACGACCGCCACCACTTCACTCTGGTGTGCCGGGATTTCGCGCAGCTCGGCCAGTTCGTACGGATCGACAACGACGTGTTCCGCGCGGTCAAGGCGTCCACGCCGGGCAGCTACACGTTCATCCTGCCCGCGACCAAGGAGGTGCCGCGCATGCTGCAGCATCCGAAGAAGAAAACCGTCGGCGTGCGCATCCCCGATCACGTCGTCACCCAGGCGTTGCTGGCGGAGCTCGGCGAGCCCCTGCTCTCCAGCACCCTGCTGTTGCCCGGTGAGGACGAGCCGATGACCCAGGGCTGGGAGATCAAGGACCGGCTCGACCACCAGGTGGACGCGGTGCTCGACTCCGGGGACTGCGGCACCGAGCCGACCACGGTGATCGACTTCTCCGGCGGCGAGGCGGAGATCGTACGGCGGGGCGCGGGCGACACCTCACGGTTCGAGTAGGGGCGGTCGGGGGCGTGGGAGGCGACACGGACGTGATGAGCAAAGAAGCGTCTCCTCGCCCGAGTCGACCCGGATACGGCCGAAGTGCCGGTCCCGCGTCGTGTCAGGATGGGCTTGATCCGTCCCGTGCCGCGGGCGCGGGTCCCGGCCGACATCCCGTGGAGAGGCGCCCGCCCGTCATGACCGCCGTACAGGGAACCACCGCTCACATCGCCACCGAGGACGGCACCGTCGACGCCTGGCTGACGCATCCCGCCGACGGTGCTCCCCACCCCGCGGTCCTGTTCTACATGGACGCCTTCGGGCTGCGTCCGGGGCTGCTGGCCATGGCCGACCGGCTGGCGGAGTCCGGGTACACCGTCCTGGTGCCGAACGTGTTCTACCGTCACGGGCCCGCTCCCGTGACCGAGCTGCCCGAGTTCATCGACCCGCGGGCACGGCCGGAGATCTTCCGGCGCATCGCGCCGATCATGCAGGAGCTGACGCCGGAGCGGGCCATGCGCGACGCCGACGCCTATCTCCGGTGGCTGGCCGGCCACCCCGCGGTGGCGGGCGGTCCCGTGGCGGTGACGGGCTACTGCATGGGTGCGGTGCTCTCCCTCCGCACGGCCGGCACCTACCCGGACCGGGTGGCCGCCGCGGCCGGTTTCCACGGGGCCGGGCTGGCGTCGGACGCGCCGGACAGCCCGCACCTGCTGGCCGACAGGATCACCGCGGAACTGTACTTCGCTCACGCCGACCAGGACCCGTCGATGCCCGAGGAGCAGATCGAGCGTCTGGAACAGGCACTGACCGCGGCCGGGGTCCGGCACCGCTGCGAGGTGTACGCCGGGGCCCGCCACGGTTACACCCAGGCCGACACCGCCGCGTACGACAAGGAGGCGGACGAGCGTCACTGGGCCGCGCTGCTGGACCTGTTGAGCCGCGCCTTCTGAGCGGCCCTTGAACGGGGGGTCGGACGGCTGATCGGTCGGTCACCAACGTCCCGGGGCGGTTCCGGTGATCGGCTCCGAGGGGCGGCCGTCGACACCCACCGGCACGTCACCGGTCAGCATCACCCGGTGCATGATCCGCGGGTGGCCCAGGTGGGCGGCGTCGCTCGGAGCCAGGTGGATGGTGGCACGGTTGTCCCAGAACGCCACGCTGCCCGGCTCCCACCGGAAGCGCACCGTGTACTCGGGCCGGGTCGCCTGCTCCAGCAGCATCTCCAGGACGGCGTGGCTCTCCGGCCGGGACAGGCCGGTGATCTGCTCGACGTAGTAGCCGTTGACGAACAGCACCCGCTCCCCCGTCTCCGGGTGGACCCGCACCACGGGGTGCTCGGAGGCGGTCTGGTGGTCCAGCAGGTGCCGCAGATACGCGTCGTCGCCGGGCCGGGGCTGGTAGCCGACCCCCAGCCGGTGCTCGGCGCGCAGCCGGTCGGCGAACTCCCTTACCGGAGCGGACAGTCCGGCGTAGGCGGCGGCCAGATTCGACCAGGTGGTGTCGCCTCCGTAGGGCGGAACGGTCTCCGCGCGCAGGATCGTCGCGGCGGGCGGATCGACGCGGGCGCCGTGGTCGCAGTGCCAGCCGCGCAGCAGGGTGTGGCGGCGGCGCCGCAGCCATTCGTCGTGCTCCATGCCGAACCGTCCGCCGAGCTCCAGCCGGTCGGCGGTCGTCTCGATCTCGGGGAAGCCGGGCGGCGAGGCCTTCCCGCGCCGGGGGAGCACGACCGGCTCACCGAACCGCCGCGCCAGCGCCACGTGTCCGGCGTGGTCCAGGCGCTGTCCGCGGAAGAACACCACCTTCCAGCGCAGCACCGCCGCCCGGACGGCGGCGATCACGGCGTCGTCGGGCTCGTCGGCGAGGTCGACGCCGGTGATCTCGGCACCGATGTGCCCGGCGACCGGACGCACCTCGACACCGGCGTTCTTCTCGACGTCCTCCCCTCCGCCCGCCCCGCGCTCCGTGCCCCCTCCGCTCGCCCCGCCCACACCGCTTCCGCCCGTCGTCATGTGCGCCCTCTCCGTCGATCTGTGCGGATCCCGCCGATTCATGCGAGTGCGTGTCGTCCGTCCGGCCCGCCCGTCAGGTTGATCATCGGCCGTCCGGTCGGTGAGGCTGGAGGGCGACGACACTGTCCATGGGAGGGTCCCCTCGTGATCAGCATCCCGAACCACACACTCAACGACGGCACGACGATCCCCGCCCTCGGTCTGGGCACCTGGCCGATGGACGACGCACAGGCGGAGCATTCGGTGACGGCGGCCCTGGAGATGGGCTACCGCCTCGTCGACACGGCGACGAACTACCGCAACGAGACCGGTGTCGGCCGTGCCGTGGCCCGCGCCGACGTCCCGCGCGAGGAGGTCGTCGTGACGACGAAACTCCCCGGTCGTCACCACGGCTACGAGGAGACCCTCGCCTCCTTCGAGGAGTCCCGCGCGCGTCTCGGGCTGGAGTACGTCGACCTGTACCTCATCCACTGGCCGCTCCCCCGGGTCGACAAGTACGTCGCCTCCTGGAAGGCCATGATCAAGCTGCGTGAGGACGGGCTCGTACGCTCGATCGGGGTCTCCAACTTCACACCCGCCCACATCGAACGGCTGGAGAAGGAGACCGGGGTGCTGCCGTCGGTCAACCAGGTCGAGCTGCATCCGTTCTTCCCCCAGGAGGAGCTGCGCTCCTACCACGCGGACAAGGGCGTGCTCGTCGAGAGTTGGAGCCCGCTGGGCCGGGGTTCACAGGTGCTGGACGACCTGACCGTGGTCTCGGTGGCCGAGGCCCACGGGGTCACACCGGCCCAGGCGGTGCTGCGCTGGCACATCCAGCTCGGCGCACTGCCCGTGCCCAAGTCGTCCGATCCCGGACGGCAGCGCGCCAACCTCGACGTCTTCGGCTTCGAACTGGACGCCGCCCAGATGCGGGCCATCGCCGACCGGGCCCACCGGCGCATCGGCGGGGACCCGGAGGTGCACGAGGAGTTCTGACCGCCCCGTCCCCGGGCCGCCGGCGAACTCCGCCTGCCGGCCCACGTCGTCACCGCTGCCGCGGTCGCCCGCTCATGATCGGTTCTACGTACCTCTGGCGATCCCGCACGCCCACAGCACCAGTGGCACCTGCAGGAGCAGCCGCCCCCGGGCCGCGGCCCGCTGCGGTGTGGGGCGGCGGCTCCATTCGACGGCCATCGTCACCTGGGCCGGGAACACTCCGACGAAGAAAGCAGCCGTGGCCGACGCGGCGGCCTTACGGGTCTGCGGCAGTGCCGCTCCGGCGGCCGCGCGAGCTCCGCGGCGGTCGCTCGCGTAGGTCCAGGCCCGGGGCGAGCCGGGCGGGGAGCGCGGCACGATGGGGGCGAACCGGCGCGGGGCCGTGAAACGGGTGGCGACCGCGACGGCCGGCAGGCCCGCGAGCAGCAGGGGCGAGCGATCGGACCGGAGCAGGGTTCCTCCTCTACCGACCCGCCGCACGGCCTTACCGGACAGTAAGTGTGCAGGGGGTACCGGGCTTCCCGTTCGCGCCGGGGGCTGCGCGAACGGGGCCGGGCGGCGCAGGCCGAAGCCGTCGGGCCGCACGCCCCGCCCGGACCTCACGCCCGAGAAGGCGTCCGCCGGCATTCCGGACGAGATGGAGTGATCCGGTAACGGCTCGCCGAGTGTTGGGCAGCGCTTCATCATCGGTACGCCCGTGGCCCCTTGGCACGGAAGTGCACAACCGGGATGCTGAACTCCCTTGCTCCCCACAGCCGTTGGGCTGCGCCCGGACCATGAGGAGGACGCAGTGTCGTCGAGCACGTTCCGAACGCACCGCAGGAGATGGCTGACCGGTCTCGCCGGCGCCGTCGCTCTCGTCGTCGCCTTCCCCGCCACCGCCTTCGCCGCTCCGCCGCCGGCCCTGCCGGCGAACGCGGACAGTCTCGACCGGACCTTCCAGCCCGCCTACGACTACGACACCGACGGGTGCTACCCCACACCCGCGATCGGCCCGGACGGAGCGATCAACCCCGGCCTCAACCCGACCGGCGCCCTCAACGGCAACTGCCGTGACGCCCCGGACCTGGACAACACCAACGGCTACTCGCGCTCGAAGTGCAACAACGGCTGGTGCGCCATCGTCTACGCCCTGTACTTCGAGAAGGACCAGGCGCTGCCGGGCATCAGCCTCGGCGGCCACCGCCACGACTGGGAGCATGTCGTGGTGTGGGTGCAGAACGACACCGCCCAGTACGTCGCGACGTCCAACCACGGCTCGTTCTCGATCCACGCCCGGTCGGCGGTCCGCTTCGACGGGACGCACCCGAAGATCGTGTACCACAAGGACGGCATCAGCACGCACTGCTTCCGGCTCGCCGGCCCGGGTGACGAGCCGCCGGAGAACCACAAGGGCAGCTGGCAGTTCCCGCCGCTGGTCGGCTGGAACGGCTATCCGGCCGGGCTGCGCGACAAACTCGTCGCCCACAACTTCGGCAGTGCCAACTTCGGCCTCAAGGACGGGAGTTTCGCCTCCCATCTGACCGCAGCGAAGCCGGCGGGCATACCGTTCGACCCGAACGCCTGACACCCGCTTCCGGACAGCTGACCGCCCGTCACCGGGGGCCTGGACGGATCCCCCGTTCGGACCCCCAACCGGTCCGTACGGCACGGGGATTCGAGTGGAAGGGTCTATCGTGTCGCCATGCCGGTCCCCGAACTGATCCGAATCGTCTCCCGCGACTCACCCATGGCGCTCGCCCAAGTAAGACGCGTCCAGGATGAGTTGGCGGTCGCCCTGCCCGGTGTGCGCACCGAGGTCGTCCCCGTGCGGACCACCGGGGACAAGTGGCTGGGCGACCTGTCGCAGGTGGAGGGCAAGGGTGCGTTCACCAAGGAGGTGGACGCCGCGCTGCTGGCCGGGGAGGCGGATGTCGCGGTGCACTGCGTCAAGGACGTGCCCGCCGACCGCCCGCTCCCGGCGGGTACCGTTTTCGCCGCGTTCCTGAAGCGGGACGACGTCCGTGACGCGCTCGTGCACCCGGGCGGACTCACTCTGGACGAACTCCCGGCCGGGGCCAGGGTCGGCACGTCCGCGGTGCGCCGGGTCGCGCAGCTGGCGGCCACCCACCCGCACCTTCGGTGCGTGCCGTTCCGCGGCAACGCCAACCGGCGGCTGGCGAAGCTCGCTGCCGGTGAGGCGGACGCGCTGCTGCTCGCGGTCTCCGGCCTGGAACGCATCGGCCGGGACGACGTGATCAGCGAGGTCCTCTCCCCCGAGACGATGATGCCGCCCATCGGCGCGGGCATCCTCGCCCTGCAGTGCCGTGAGGGCGACACCGGTCTCATCGACGCGGTCAGCGTCCTCGGCCACCCGGACACCCATCGGGAGGCCACCGCCGAGCGCATGTTCCTGCATGTGCTGCAGGGGCACTGCAACAGCCCGATCGCCGGGTACGCACGAGTCGACCGGAGCGGCGAACTGTCGCTGCGGGCCTGCGTCTTCACACCGGACGGCAAGGTGCGGCTGAACGCCCACGAGTGGGCGGGCCGGCTGGATCCGGCGACGCTCGGCACCTCTGTCGCCGTGGCCCTGCTGCGTCAGGGCGCTCGCGAGATCATCGACGGAATCACCCACTGACGGCGGATCAGGCGGTGCCCTCCTCCGCCTGGTCCCGGAGGAACGCGCTCAGCTGGTGCGCGAGACCCTCCCTGGCCCCGCCCCCCGGGGCTCCGGCGGCCCCGTCGTGCACGGCGAGGGCCCCCGACCACAGGCGGCGGCCGGTCCACTCCTCGTCGGCCCGGAGCTGGACCTGGACGTCGACATGGCTCAGGGACGCCTCGGGGGCCGCCGCGTAGAGCACGGCGGTGGCGCGGCGCAGCGGATAGACGTCGAATCCCTCGATGAACTGTGAGTTGCGCCAGTCGATGAACGCGCTCTCCCCGTCGGGCCCTGTCCGTACGTCGACCTGACCGTCCTCGAGATGAATCCCGAATTTCCGCTCACCACGGTTCTCGACGGTCACACGGACGCTGAAGTACGTCAGTCCTTGGGCGGCGTCGTCCCGTCCCCGGGGCGGTTCGCCCGATTCCAGACGGTGGACGCAGACCCGCAGACCGGCATGCTCGTCGTACTCCTGCCAGTCCCCGACCACGTTCGGCTCGTACACGGTTCACCTTTCCACTTCCGTCGCTGCTTCCTATCCGTGGGCTCCCGGCACTGTCAAATGCGCGGAATGCGCCGTGGTCAGTTGGTTCATCCCCTCTGATCGCTGATCAAGCGCTGCGCTGGAACGATCCGCCGGACCGGCCGTCCGGCCCGGACCGCGGCGTGCCGCACATCACGTCCCGTGGCGCGATCACACCGGCGGGCCCAGGGGCGGGCCGCGCCACCGGCGGCCGGGACGCGGACCCGCCCGCGTCCCGGCCGCCGACCGGCTCCCCCGGGCCTTCCGGAACTTCACACGATGAATTTCCGCGATTTCACAGCGTGCGCCTGCCGCACATTCCCTCGCATTCCCGCGAATTTCCGCCCCGGAAATTCGATAAGCAGTTTCACCGGCGCGGCGCGGGGGAATGAAAGGGCCAGTGCTTCGGACCGGAGGCACGACCGTGGGAACCGGCTCGCCGCCCCGGGGTCTCCTCCGTGCGGTCCGAGCCCGCGCTCCCACGGTGCCCGTCCACCCGGCACCTGCTCAGGGAGGTGCGCGTCATGCGTATCGCCGGCAGCACCACGAAGCCGCATCCCCACCACGACGCACCCGACACCGCCGAGGACTTCCTCCGCCTCGCCCGGCTGCCCGAGGGCCCCGAGCGCAAGGCGCTGCGGGACGAGCTCGTCCGTTCCTGGCTGCCCATGGCCGAGCGGATCGCCGTCCGCTTCCGGGGGCGCGGTGAGGCTCTGGAGGATCTGTACCAGGTGGCGGCTCTGGGCCTGGTCAAGGCGGTCGACCACTACGATCCGGCGCGCGGCAACGCTTTCGAGGCGTACGCCGTGCCGACCGTCACCGGCGAGATCAAGCGTCACTTCCGGGACCACATGTGGACCCTGCACGTCCCCCGCCGGGTCCAGGACCTGCGCAACCGGGTGCGGCACGCCGTGAAGGAACTGGCGCAGACCACTCCCGGCCGGACCCCGACGACCGCCGAGATCGCCGCGTACGCGCAGCTGACCGAGGACGAGGTGCGTACCGGCGCGGAGGCCCTCGAGTGCTTCTCCGCGCTGTCGCTGGAGGCCGAGATGCCCGGTACGGACGGCTACGCGCTCGGGGACTCGCTCGGCGGCCCGGATCCCGCCTACGACACCGTCGTCGACCGGGTGGCGGTCCGGCCCTGTCTCGAGGCACTCCCGGAGCGCGAGCGGCTCATCCTCTACCTGCGGTTCTTCCGGGGCATGACGCAGAGCAGCATCGCCGAGCTGCTCGGCATCTCGCAGATGCACGTGTCCCGGCTGCTCAGCAGCTGTTTCGCCCAGGTACGTGAGGAGCTGCGGACGGAGGCCGGCTGATCCGGTCCAGGACCCTCTCCAGCTCAGCACCTATCTCCGACGGCAGCACACCGGTGCTTCCCCAGCCGACGATCGCCCCGGCGATGTCGCGGAGTTTGACGTTGGTGTGCTGGGAGACCTCCTTCAGCACCGTCCACCCCTGATCGGGTGACACCCGCCCGATCGCGACGATCACACCGATCGCCTGGTCCACCACCGCGTGCGAGACGACCGCCTCCTTCAGCTGCTGCACCTCTTCCTCCAGCCGGAGGATCCGGTCCGCGTCCGCGTCCCCGTCCGTGGGCATGGTCACCTCCGGGTCCGGTGTGCCGCTCTCGTGGTGTCTTCACCCGGTGCTCGGGTGCCTTCCCCCAGGGTCCTGTCCCTCCATCGTCGTCACTCGCCCCGTCCGGTGCCACCCGGACGTCGCGAGATGTCCCGGTCACCGTTTCGGCGCCCTCACCGGGGTACTCGGCAGGCGCCCGGAGCGGTACAGGCCGGACACTGGAGTCCTGCAGATGGCTGCCAGGCCGACGAGATCAGGACGCGACTGCCATGAACCACGACATGCCCTCCCCCGTCGGCACGACGGATGTCTTCTCCACCCACTCCGTGTACGGGACACCCTGCTGGGTGAGCCTGACCAGTCGCGACATCGGGACGACCGAGGATTTCTACACGGCCGTGCTGGGCTGGCGGTGGCGCCCTGCCCGGCTGGGCGAGCGGTTCAGGATCGCCCTGGTGGACGACGCGCCGGTGGCCGGCCTCGCCGGGGTGGCCGACATGTGGCGGATGGCCGTGGCCTGGACCCCGTACTTCGCCGCGCGCAGCGCGGACGAGGCCGTGTCGCGGGTGCAGGAACGCGGCGGCACCCTGGCGGTCGGCCCCCTCTCCCTGCCTCCGGGGCGCGCGGCGCTGCTGGCCGACCGGGACGGCGCGACCTTCGGCGTCTGGGAGGGCGAGCTGTTCACCCACTGGCTCAGCTGGCGCCGGTCGCAGCCCGCCTTCATCAGGCTGCACACCCGTGACGCCTTCGACGCCGCGATCTTCTACGGCGAGGTCTTCGACTGGGGTGCGGCGGGGTCCGGTCGCACCGAGGTCGTCTACGAGGGCGACGAGGTGGTGCTGCGCAGTGACGGGCACGTGGTCGCCTGCATCGAGTCGGGGGCGCTGGGGTCGGCCCCCGATCCTGCGATCCGGCCGCGCTGGCAGGTCCACTTCACCGTGGCGGACGTGGCCGCATGCGCCCGCGCCGCCGAGCGGCACGGCGGCAGCGTGCTGGCCCTGCGGGACGACGAGGCCGTGCTGCGCGACAACGAGGGCGCCCAGTTCACGGTGACCGCGCGCCGCGGCCGCTGATCCGGGCCTGTCGGGCGGTGTTCCCGACAGACCCGCCCGTGTCTCATTTCGCGGTGAGTGACGGCCTGGACAGCAGCACCAGGCTGCGTGGCCCGACAGTCAGCCGGGTGCCCGCCTTGTGCTCCGACTCGTCGGGGACGCCGTCCGGGTCGGTGGTGTCGATCAGCGCCGTCCAGCGTTCGCCGTAGACGGCCGCCGGGAGTCGGAAGTCCACCGGTTCCCAGTGGCTGTTGAGCAGCAGCAGGAAGGAGTCGTCGACCAGGCGCCGGCCGCGCGGATCGGGTTCGGCGATGGCGTCGCCGTTGAGGAAGACGCCGACGCTGTGGGCGTCGGAGCGCTGCCAGTCGTCGTCGGCCATCTCCTCGGCGTTCGGCAGCAGCCACGCCAGGTCGGGCAGGTGCCGGCCCGCGCGGCGCGCGCTCTCGCCGCGGAAGAAGCGGCGCCGCCGCAGCACGGGGTGGGCGGCTCGCAGGGCGATGACCCGCCGGGTGAAGTCCAGCAGGGCGCGCTGCTCGTCGGTCGGCCGCCAGTCTATCCAGGAGATCTCGTTGTCCTGGCAGTAGGCGTTGTTGTTGCCGCGCTGGCTGCGCCCCACTTCGTCGCCGTGGGAGAGCATCGGGATGCCCTGCGAAAGGAACAGGGTGGCAAGGAAGTTGCGCTGGCGGCGGGCCCGGAGTTCGAGCACGGACGGGTCGTCGGTGTCGCCCTCGGCGCCGCTGTTCCAGGACCGGTTGTGGCTCTCGCCGTCCCGGTTGCCCTCGCCGTTGGCCAGGTTGTGCTTGTCGTTGTACGAGACGAGGTCGCGCAGGGTGAAACCGTCGTGCGCGGTGACGAAGTTGACGCTGGCGCGGGGCCGCCGCCTGCTGTGCGCGTACAGGTCGGAGGAACCGGTGAGCCGGGAGGCGAACTCGCCGAGCGTGTGCGGCTCGGCGCGCCAGAAGTCCCGTACGGCGTCCCGGTACTTGCCGTTCCACTCCGACCACAGCTGCGGGAAGTTGCCCACCTGGTAGCCGCCCTCACCGACGTCCCACGGTTCGGCGATCAGCTTGACGCGGCTGATCACGGGATCCTGCTGGATGAGGTCGAAGAACGCCGACAGCCGGTCCACCTCGTGGAACTGCCGGGCCAGCGTGGCCGCGAGGTCGAAGCGGAAGCCGTCGACGCGCATCTCGGTGACCCAGTACCGCAGCGAGTCCATGATCAGCTGAAGTACGTAGGGGTGGCGCATCAGCAGGCTGTTGCCGGTGCCGGTGGTGTCGTAGTAGTGCGACCAGTCGCCGTCCACCAGGCGGTAGTACGAGGAGTTGTCGATGCCGCGGAACGAGAGGGTGGGGCCCTTCTCGTTGCCCTCGGCGGTGTGGTTGTAGACGACGTCCAGGATCACTTCGAGCCCTGCCGCGTGCAGGGTCCGCACCATCTTCTTGAACTCGGTGACCTGTTGGCCGCGGGTGCCGTGGGCGGCGTAGGCGTTGTGCGGGGCGAAGAAACCGATGGTGTTGTAGCCCCAGTAGTTGGCCAGGCCGCGGCTCTGCAGCACGCCGTCCTGAACGAACTGGTGCACCGGCATCAGCTCCACCGCGGTGACCCCCAGCGAGGTCAGGTGGTCCACCACCGCCGGGTGCGCCAGTCCGGCGTAGGTGCCGCGCAGTTCGGCGGGGACGTCGGGGTGGGCGCGGGTCATGCCCTTGACGTGGGCCTCGTAGATCACCGTGTCGGCGTACGACCGGCCGGGCGGGCTGTCGTCGCCCCAGTCGAACGCCGGGTCGGTCACCACACCCAGCATGGTGTGTCCGGCGCTGTCGGCCCGGTCGGGGCCGTCGGGTCGGCGCTCGTAGAGCGAGGGGTGGTTGTCGATCTGTCCGTCGACGGCCGTGGCGTACGGGTCGAGCAGCAGCTTCGCCGGGTTGCAGCGGTGCCCGGCTTCCGGTGCCCACGGCCCGTGCACCCGATAGCCGTAGCGCTGGCCGGGGCCGACACCGGGCAGGTAGCCGTGCCACACCGACCCGTCGACCTCGGTGAGCGGGACGTCCGTGTGCCGGCCGGCGTCGTCCACCAGGACGAGTTCGACGTGTTCGGCGACCTCGCTGAACAACGCGAAGTTGGTGCCCTCGCCGTCAGGGACCGCGCCCAGCGGGTAGGGGCGCCCGCTCCACGCGAGCGCCCCTTTCCGGTTGTTCCGTCGGGTCACCGGGCCGCCTCCAGAAGGCCGGCCGGGGTGCGCACCAGCCCGGCCAGCTGGGCGACGCTGAGCACACGGGGCAGGTCCAGGCCCTCGCTGAGCCTCGGATCGGGTGCGGTCGGCACCAGCGGGACGCGTTCGCCGGCCCGGGCCCGCCGCGAGAACCAGATGACCCTGCTGCCGGTCTCGGCGGCACAGCAGCCCCAGCCGTCGCTGCTGGCCGCGATGTGCTCCAGACAGCCCCGCAGCTCCTGGTCGGGGCGCAGCGCGCGGTCGTGGTCCCCGATGGCCGTGATGAGGTGCTGGCCGTTCCACCACATCTCGATCGACGTGTTCTTGTCGGTGGCGTGCTCGTCGATGGCGTGCAGCAGCATCTCGGTGCCGCGGCAGACGGACTCCACCAGGTTCTCCAGGTCCCAGTGCCGGAGGTGGGCGGCCAGAATGCGGCTGACCTGCCCCACCCGCTCCGGGCTCACTTCCACGTCGAGGTGGTAGTAGCAGGGCACTGTCGTCTTCATCGTGGTTGGCTCCTCACCGCGAAGCTCCCGGTTCCCCTCGCCCTGCGTGGCGAGCCCCGAACACGAAACGTGAGCGGTTGGCGCTTCTGAGTCACCATCAGAGTGACCCGGTTGGTCCATCCGTGCAACACGAGCGTACGGCCGAGACGCCCGGGACGGCAGTTCGGCATGATGCGACCCGCCCCGAGCCTCACCGCCGAGCCACGTCCGGTCCGCACCCGACCCGCACGCCGCCTCTTAATGGTTGAAAAACCAACAAGACGCGGAGTTACCGTGCATGCACCATGTGTGAATACCCTCGATCGCCGTCACGGGTCAGTGCCGCCGTACGCACGACCGTCACCCTGCCGTCGGGAGTACGTGCCCCATCGAGCCACGGAAAGGTGAACGGCGCCATGCTGCTACCCGCCAGAGCCGAAGTCGCCCGGCAGTTGCGTCGCTACCGGGCCTGGGAACGCGTGATGCTCGCCGCCCCGACGGATCGCACGGTCCGCACCACGTTCGAGGACTCGGGATACACCCTATGTGTGCTGATGGGAAAGCGCTGCGCGCGGGAGGCGGCCGACGCCGCCGAACGGTATCTGCGTACCAGTCTCGTCACCTACCTGCAGGAACAGAACGAGTGGACTCGTCCGGCCGCGAACGCGTGGCCCGGTCCGGCGGCGAACGACAGGCCGCGCCCGGCCGCCCCGGCGAGACGGGTCCCGCCGTCGATCGAGCGGCGCTCCCCGGCGGGAAGGTAATGGACCTTCCCGCCTCAGTTTGGTCCCCACGACCGGGCGCCGGCCCGGCGTCGAGCACGGCGGAGGTGCAGACCCATGAAGACGACGCGGACCATCGGACGTATCCCCGTACGGGACGTCCGGCCGGCCGTCGAATGCGGCAGACGGCCGGCGAAGGCCGTCGTCGGTGAGACGTTCGAGGTGACGGCCACCGTGTTCCGTGAGGGGCACGAGGCGGTGGCCGCCAACGTCGTCCTGAAGGACCCCGAGGGCCGTCGGCGGCCGTTCATCCCGATGCGGGAGCTGGCGCCGGGCACGGACCGGTGGGGCGCGGAGGTCACCCCGGACGTCGTGGGCCAGTGGACCTACCGCGTCGAGGCGTGGGGCGACCCCATCACGACCTGGCGCCGCCACGCGCGGAACAAGGTGCACGCCGGCATCGACACCGGTCTGGTGCTGGAGGAGGGCGGCGACCTGTACAAGCGGGCCGCCGCCGGAGTGCCCAAGGGCGACGGCCGCTCCGCCGTGCTCGCCGCGGCGAAGAGGCTCCACGACGACTCCCTGCCCTGCGCCACCCGGTTGGCGGCGGCGTTGACGCCGGAGGTGGACGCGGTCCTGGCCCGCCACCCGCTGCGGGAACTGGTCACCCCCGGCGACCCGATGCCCCTG
>NZ_JBFAKH010000032.1:0-91415 GCF_040655635.1 Streptomyces sp. NPDC050388 | reverse complement strand
GGTGGCGTGGGCCTCGCCCAGCGCACCGCCGAAGATCCGGAAGTCATGGGCGTAGACGAAGACCGTACGGTCCTCCACCGTGCCCCAGCCGGTGATCACACCGTCGGAGTACGGCTTCTTGGCCTCCAGGCCGAAGCCGGTCGCCCGGTGCCGGCGCAGCTGCTCGACCTCACGGAAGGAGCCCGGGTCGAGCAGCAGTTCGATGCGCTCCCGCGCGGTCAGCTTGCCCTTGGCGTGCTGCGCCCGGGTCGCCTTCTCGCTCGGGCCGGCCAGCGCCTGCGCGCGAATCTCGTGCAGTTCGGCCACGCGTCCGCGCGCGTCGGCCGGCTCACCCGGCGCCTCATCCAAAACGGTCATGTAGTGACCTTACGAAGCTCACCCGGGAATGCGAGCCGTCGACTCCTCACAGTCTCCGAGGCGTTTTCCTGGTGCCACTGAACAGAACCGAGACGACATGCAGGCGTTCCGACTGTTTGAAGGGCCTGCCGCTTGTAGGGTTCCAATAAAATCAGAGACCGGGGCACCCCTCACACCCCCGCGCGGCGCAGACCTCGCGAAGGGTGCGGCCCGACCCCGGCCGGGCGCCCTGCGCCCGGGAATTCGCCGGACCCTCGGCGACTTTCCGCCCGCACTCCAGGGCGTTCACGGATGTTCGTCCGGGGTTCACCCGTTCGGGTCGACCTGCCCCGCAAAGAGTAGCGGCTCGAGAGAACGGACCGGTACGGGACATGAAGGACGGGGCCGGAGGGGACTCGCCTCCGGCACCCTCGAAAGCACCCCCCGAAAGATGTTGAACTTTAAAGGGAATGTGTCTACAGTAGGCCCCGTTGAAAGTGATTGAACGTTCAACGGGATCATCCGATCCCCCGTCCCCAGGAGGAACACACCATGGGCATCTTCAGCCGCAAGAGCAACGAGACCGCGACCGCCCCGGCCGCCGTGAACCCGGCCCTGGCCGCCCTGACCGGCGACTACACGATCGACCCGGCGCACACCACCCTCGGTTTCGTCGCCCGGCACGCGATGGTCACCAACGTCAAGGGCAGCTTCCAGGACTTCACCGGCACGCTCCACCTGGACGGCTCCGACCCGTCCAACTCCACCGCCACCCTCGACGTGGTGATGGAGAGCATCGAGACGGGCAACGCCGACCGTGACGGTCACCTGAAGAGCTCGGACTTCTTCAAGACCGACGAGTTCCCGACGATGACGTTCCGCTCCACCAAGGCCGAAGCCCTCGGTGGGGACGACTACCGCATCACCGGTGACCTGACGATCCTCGGCACCACCAAGCCGCTCACCATCGACCTGGAGTTCAACGGCTCCGCCACCGACCCGTTCGGCAACCAGCGCGTCGGCTTCGAGGGCAAGGCCGAGATCCTGCGCTCCGAGTGGGGCCTGACCTGGAACGCGGCACTGGAGACGGGCGGCGTCCTGGTCTCCGACAAGATCAAGCTGAACTTCGACATCTCGGCGATCCGCAACGCCTGATCCGCCGACGGCGCGGCCCTGACCGCCGCCACCCCTGAGCGCGCCCGCCCCCCGGTACCCCCGTACGGGAGGGCGGGCGCTCGGCATCTTTGGACCTGACCCCGGAACCGGGCGCGGACCCGGTGTCCGGCGTCTCCCCGTGGCCCGGCACTCAGAACCCTCCGCCGAAGTCCCCGCCGCCGAAGTCTCCCCCGCCGAAGCCGCCGCCGAAGTCCCCGCTGTCGAAGTCGGCGCCGGAGACGTCTCCGCCCGTGTAGCCGCCGAAGTCTCCGTAGCCGGAGCCGTAGTCGGCCGCGTAGGAGGGGCCTGCCATCATGCCGCCGAGCACCGTGCCGACGAGCAGACCGGGCAGCAGACCGCCGCCGAAGTAGCCGCCCGCCCAGGGGCCGTAGGCCGGTCCCGCCTCCCAGTAGGGGCGGCGGCCCCGGTCGGTGTCGACCTCGCGGACGGCCGGGTCGTGGCCGTCGGCCAGGCGGGTCCGGTCCGCCGCACAGACCGGGACCTCCCGCTCGGTGCCACCGGGGGGTGTCCAGAGGGCGTCGGCGACCGAGGGGCCGTGGCGCGGGTCGAAGAAGCAGGGCGGCCTGCGCTCCGGCAGCGACCGGCCCGCACGGCGGGCGTCGAGCCGCGCCAGCGCGAAGCGGCCCTCCTCCACGGCCCGGGTGACCGCGCGGACGTCCTCCGGCCTGCCGGCCGCGTCCATCAACCGCTTGGACTGCTCGTAGGAATCCAGCGCACGCTCGTAGTCGGCGCGCATGGCGTCGTCGGCGCCGGGCTCACCGGGGTGGAAGTCGAGCCGGTCGAGTTCCTCGCCGAACGCGGTGATGTCCTCGTCGACCACCACCCGCAGCTTCTCCAGCGCGGCCCGCTGCTCCGCCGCGTGCTCCATGGTCCGACGCCGGTTGCGCCGGGACACCGCGTACGCGCCCGCGCCGCCGGCGACCAGCAGGGTGCCGACGGTGATCAGTCCGCCGACGGGGACGCCGTCGGACCCGCCGCTCCAGGAACTCGGCGCCGAACCGCCGGTGTTGCGCAGCGCGTCGTCGACGAAGTCGTTCAGCTGGGCCTTGGCGTCCCCCGCGCCCTGCACGGCCGTGACCAGGTTCTGCACGCCCTGGCGACTCAGCACGCTGCTGTCGGCGCGCGCGTCGAACCGGTCGCCGAGACGGATGCCGTACAGACCGGTGACGCCGGTCTCGGTGCGCAGGTTCCGGAAGAGGTTCTCGGTGGGGTAACCGGCCGGGAGGACCGCCACGAGGACGGGTTTGTCCGCGTCCTCGATCTTGTTCGCGAGGGCCTCGGCGTCCGACTCGGACAGGATGTTCCTCGCCTCGGGATCGACGTAGACGGGACTCTCGCGCAGGGCCTGGGCCACGGCCGAGAGGTCGGTGGCCGCGTGCGCGCCCGGCGCCCCGGCCGTCAGAACCGCCAGCGCGGCGGCCACGGGCACGATCAGCAGGCGTACGAGGGTACGCGTCAGCGCGTCCTTCATGTGTTCGAAGCTACCCGAACCGGGCCGGAAACGGGCATCGGGCCCGGCAGGGCCCCGCGCCGTCGCGGGGACCCCTGCCGGGCCCGGTCCCCTCAGGCCGCCGGTTCGACCCCGGCCCGCAGCAGGCCGTAGGTGTACGCGTCCTCCAGCGCCTGCCAGGACGCGGCGATGACGTTGTCCCCGACACCCAGCGTCGACCACTCCCCCGCGCCGTCGGACGTGGAGATCAGGACCCGGGTGGTGGAGTGCGTGCCGTGCTTGCCCTCGAGGATGCGGACCTTGTAGTCGACCAGCTCCAGCTTGGCGAGCTGCGGGTAGATCCGCTCCAGGGCGACGCGCAGGGCCCGGTCCAGGGCGTTGACCGGACCGTTGCCCTCCGCCGTGGCGACGATGCGCTCGCTCTTGGCCCACAGTTTCACCGTGGCCTCGTTGGCGTGGGTGCCGTCGGGGCGGTCCTCGACGATCGCGCGCCAGGACTCGACGTCGAAGTACTTCAGCTGTCTGCCCTCGACCTCCGCGCGCAGCAGCAGTTCGAAGCTGGCGTCGGCGGCCTCGTACGTGTAGCCCTTGAGCTCGCGTTCCTTGACCCGCTCCACGACCCGGCCGACCAGTTCGCGGTCGTCTCCCAGGTCGATGCCGAGTTCCCTGCCCTTGAGCTCGATGGAGGCGCGGCCTGCCATGTCGGACACCAGCATCCGCATGGTGTTGCCGACCCGCTCGGGGTCGATGTGCTGGTACAGGTCCGGGTCGACCTTGATGGCGGAGGCGTGCAGCCCCGCCTTGTGGGCGAAGGCGGAGACACCCACGTAGGGCTGGTGGGTGGACGGGGTCAGGTTGACCACCTCGGCGATGGCGTGCGAGATGCGCGTCATCTCCCGGAGCCGGCCCTCGGGCAGGACCTTCTTGGCGTACTTGAGCTCCAGCGCCGCCACCACCGGGAACAGGTTGGAGTTGCCGACGCGCTCGCCGTAGCCGTTGGCCGTGCACTGGACGTGGGTGGCGCCCGCGTCGACGGCGGCGAGGGTGTTGGCGACCGCGCACCCGGTGTCGTCCTGGGCGTGGATGCCGAGCCGGGCGCCGGTGTCGGCGAGCACCGTCGAGACCACGGCCTGGACCTGGGCGGGGAGCATGCCGCCGTTGGTGTCGCACAGGACGACGACGTCGGCACCGGCCTCCGCGGCCGTGCGGACGACCGACTTGGCGTACTCGGGGTTGGCGCGGTAGCCGTCGAAGAAGTGCTCGCAGTCGACGAACACCCGGCGGCCCTCGGCCTTGAGGAAGGCGACGGTGTCGCGGACCATCTCCAGGTTCTCGTCCAGGGTGGTGCGCAGGGCGAGCTCGACATGGCGGTCGTGGGACTTGGCGACCAGCGTGATCACCTGCGCGCCGGAGGCGAGGAGCGCCCTGACCTGCGGGTCCTCGGCGGCGGTGGTGCCGGCGCGGCGGGTGGCACCGAAGGCGACCAACTGGGCGTGCCGGAACTCGATCTCCTGCTGGGCACGGGCGAAGAACTCGGTGTCCCTCGGGTTCGCGCCCGGCCAGCCGCCCTCGATGAAGCCCACACCGAAGTCGTCCAGGTGCCGTGCGATGGCCAGCTTGTCGGCGACCGTGAGGTTGATGCCCTCGCGCTGGGCGCCGTCGCGCAGGGTGGTGTCGAAGACGTGGAACGAGTCGTCGGGCTCGCTGGTTGCGGTCATGGTCTGAAGGCTCCTGATGTTGGATCTCGGTCTACCGGAATGACCGGTTCCACCGTCCCCCCATGGTCCCTCGCGCCGGCTCCCCGGCTTCTGGTGGGCCAGGAAACAGAAAAACCCCTCGCGGGTGCGAGAGGTCTGCGCGCGGGTCGAGGACGACGATGTCCGCCTGTACGTTGTCGTAAGGGCGGTCACTGCGGACCGGCGCGCCTGCTGCCAATAATCATGGCGAACGAGAGCACGGGGGAAGTGTGGCACAACCCGGCTCGACGATCATCGTCCGTCTCAGGATACGGGCACTGGGTGTCCGCCCTTCAGCGATCGGACGAACCGCCCCGCCGAACGGGCCGCCGCGGACGGGTGAGGTCCGGGCGGCCCTGCCGGGGCGGGCGGGAGTCAGCCCAGGGGGCGCATCCAGCCCTGCTTGTCCTCGGCCGTGCCGCGCTGGATGTCGAGCAGTGCCTGGCGCAGGCGCAGGGTGACCTCGCCGGGCTCGCCGCCGCTCTGCTGCCACTCGCCACCGGCCCGCTTGACGGTGCCGACGGGGGTGATGACGGCCGCGGTGCCGCAGGCGAACACCTCGGTGAGGGTGCCGTTCTCGGAGTCGCGCTGCCACTGGTCGACCGAGACCCGCTCCTCGACGGCCTCGTAGCCGAGGTCGCGGGCGACGCTCAGCAGGGAGTCACGGGTGACGCCCTCCAGGATGGAACCGGTGAGGGCCGGTGTGACGATCTTGTTGCCGTACACGAAGTACAGGTTCATGCCGCCGAGCTCCTCGACCCAGGTGTGCTCCACGGCGTCGAGGTAGCAGACCTGGTCGCAGCCCTTGGCCGCGGCCTCGGCCTGGGCGAGCAGCGAGGCGGCGTAGTTGCCGCCGGTCTTCGCGTCGCCCATGCCGCCGGGGACGGCGCGGACGCGGTCCTCGGAGACCCAGATGGAGACCGGCTTCACACCACCGGGGAAGTAGGCGCCGGCCGGGGAGGCGATCACCAGGAACAGGTACTCGTTGGCCGGCTTGACGCCCAGTCCGACCTCGGTGGCGATCATGAAGGGGCGCAGGTAGAGGGATTCCTCACCGCCGTGCGCCGGCACCCACGCCTTGTCCTGCCCGACCAGCACGTCGCACGCCTCGATGAACGTCTCGACCGGCAGCTCGGGCATCGCGAGGCGGCGGGCGGAGCGCTGGAAACGCTCGGCGTTCTTCTCGGGACGGAAGGTGGCGACGGACCCGTCGGGCCTGCGGTAGGCCTTCAGGCCCTCGAAGATCTCCTGCGCGTAGTGCAGGACGTGGGTCGCCGGGTCGAGGGGGATCGGCGCGTAGGGGACGAGCTGTCCGTCGTGCCAGCCCCGGCCCTCGGTCCACTTGATCGTCACCATGTGGTCGGTGAAGTGGCGGCCGAACCCCGGGTGGGCCAGGATCGCCTCTCGCTCGGCGTCCGAGAGGGGGTGGGCGGAGGGCTTGAGCTCGATCGTGGGCGTCGTCATGAATGGTTGTCCTTCACCGGTTGTAGTGACGGGCCGCGCTCACGCCCGTACGGCCGGTGGCCAGTGGTAGGACGTCCGAGCATTCCCTCATTCCGCGGCTCCGCGTTCGATTATCGCCCGGGGGCTGAGGCGGAGGGAACACGGGGTGAATGCGGCCCGGTGGTCGATGGTGGCACCCGGCGGGGACATGGGGAAGCCGCCGGGCGGTTGCGACCGGCGGCTTCTCATGGTGTCGAGTGTGCGCGCCCGGTCAGCCGGCTACGCGTACGGCGAGCGCGTCGCCGATCTCGGAGGTGCTGCGCGCGGGCAGGTCCCCGCGCTCCGCGAGGTCGGCGGAGACGGCTTCCTCGATGCGGGCCGCCTCGGCGTCGTGGCCGAGGTGGCGCAGGAGGAGGGCGACGGAGAGGACCGTGGCGCTCGGGTCCGCCTTGCCCTGGCCGGCGATGTCCGGGGCCGAGCCGTGCACGGGCTCGAACATCGACGGGAACTCGCCGGACGGGTTGATGTTCCCGCTCGCGGCGACGCCGATGCCGCCGGAGACGGCCGCGGCGAGGTCGGTGATGATGTCACCGAAGAGGTTGTCGGTGACGATCACGTCGAAACGCTCGGGCTGGGTGACGAGGTAGATCGTCGCGGCGTCGACGTGGATGTAGTCGGTGGTGACCTCGGGGTACTCCGCGGCCACCTTGTTGAAGACATTCGTCCACAGGTGGCCGGCGAAGGTCAGCACGTTGTTCTTGTGGACCAGCGTGAGCTTCTTGCGCGGGCGGTCCTGGGCGCGGGCGAAGGCGTCGCGCACGACACGCTCGACACCGTAGGCCGTGTTGACGGAGACCTCGGTGGCGACCTCGTGCTCGGTGCCCTTGCGGATGGTGCCGCCGTTGCCGGTGTACGGGCCCTCGGTGCCCTCCCGGACCACGACGAAGTCGATCTCCGGCTGCCCCGCGAGCGGCGTGGACACACCCGGCAGGAGCTTCGACGGCCGCAGGTTGACGTGGTGGTCGAAGGCGAAGCGGAGCTTGAGCAGGAAGCCGCGCTCCAGGACCCCGGAGGGGACGCTCGGATCGCCGATGGCACCGAGCAGGATGGCGTCGTGCTGCTTCAGCGCGTCGAGGTCGGCGTCGGTGAGGGTCTCCCCGGTGGCGTGGTAGCGCCGCGCGCCGAAGTCGTACTCCCTGGTCTCCAGCTTCACATCCTGCGGAAGGACGGCGGAGAGGACCTTGAGACCTTCGGTCACGACCTCCTGGCCGATGCCGTCACCGGGAATCACTGCGAGATTGATGCTGCGAGACATGCGGGCACCCTACTCCTCGTCCCATGCTCTGACACGAGCCGTCCGGGATGCGGACACCCGCATGAGGGGATCGCCGACCGGGACCGCCCGGAGCGGCTCAGTGGCCGGTCGAACCGCCGTTGTCCCGGCGGTCGAGGGCACGCTGGAGGGCGGCCGCGGCGTTCTTGCGGTCGGACTCGCTCGTACGGGAGACGTGGCGGACGCGGCGGCGGACAGCGGTCTCGGGCATGGGGAATCGACTCCTTCGACAAGCCTGGTGAGACGGGAATGCGGAGGGGGAAACGCGTCACCGGAAGGGGCGGGGAGCGGAGGCCGCAGGGATTGCCTGCACGGGGCCCGGCTCACGACCGCCGTTCGCTTGGTCGAGCGAGACGTTCGGCTCCTACAAAACTAAAGGCGCGCGGAGCATCTGTCTGCACAATTACTCGGACTTCCTACTATCTGAGACAGTGGACCGCGTCACACCCCCGCGACCTGCGAAAACGTCGGACGGGCCAGGTCCGTACGACCTGGCCCGTCCGACGGGGCGGCGGCAGCGGGTACGAAGGCCCCGTGCCGGGGGGGGCGTCAGCCCATGTGCGGGTACGTGTAGTCGGTCGGCGGGACCAGCGTCTCCTTGATGGCACGGGTCAGGGTCCAGCGCATCAGGTTCTGCGGGGCGCCGGCCTTGTCGTTGGTGCCGGAGGCGCGACCGCCGCCGAAGGGCTGCTGGCCGACGACGGCACCGGTCGACTTGTCGTTGATGTAGAAGTTTCCGGCCGCGTAGCGCAGCTTCTCCATCGTGTACGCGGCGGCCGCGCGGTCGTTCGCGATGACCGAGCCGGTCAGCGCGTAGTCGGACACCGCCTCCATCTGGGTCAGCATCTCGTCGTACTTCTCGGCGGAGCTGTCGTCGTAGACGTGCACGGCGAGGAACGGACCGAAGTACTCGGTGCGGAAGACCTCGTTGTCCGGGTCGTCGCACTCGACGACGGTCGGACGGACGAAGTAGCCGACGGAGTCGTCGTAGCTGCCGCCCGCGACGATCGTGCAGGACGGGTCCTCGTGGGCGCGGTCGATCGCGGCCTTGTTCTTGGCGAAGGACCGCTCGTCGATGACGGCGCCGATGAAGTTGGACAGGTCGGTGACGTCACCCATCTTGATGCCGTCGACCTCGGCCGCGAACTCCTCCTTGAACCCGGAGTTCCAGATGGACGCCGGGATGTACGCGCGGGAGGTCGCCGAGCACTTCTGGCCCTGGTACTCGAAGGCACCGCGGGTCAGCGCCGTCTTGAGGATCGCGCGGTCGGCCGACGGGTGGGCGACGACGAAGTCCTTGCCGCCGGTCTCCCCGACCAGCCGCGGGTAGGTGCGGTACTTCTCGATGTTGTTGCCGACCGTCTTCCACAGGTGCTGGAAGGTCTTGGTCGAACCCGTGAAGTGGATGCCCGCCAGGTCCCGGTGCTCGAGCGCGACCTCGGAGACCTCGATGCCGTCACCGGTGACGAGGTTGATGACGCCCTTGGGCAGTCCGGCCTCCTCCAGCAGCCGCATCAGGAGCACGGCGGCGTGGGTCTGGGTCGGGGAGGGCTTCCAGACCACGACGTTGCCCATCAGCGCGGGCGCGGTGGGCAGGTTGGCGGCGATCGCGCTGAAGTTGAACGGCGTGATCGCGTAGACGAAGCCCTCCAGCGGGCGGTGGTCCATGCGGTTCCACACGCCCGGCGAGTTGGCCGGGGGCTGCTCGGCCAGGATGCCGCGCGCGTAGTGGACGTTGAACCGCCAGAAGTCGATCAGCTCGCAGGGGCTGTCGATCTCGGCCTGCTGGGCGGTCTTGGACTGGCCCAGCATGGTGGAGGCGGCGATGGTCTCGCGCCAGGGGCCCGAGAGCAGTTCGGCGGCGCGCAGGATGATCGCCGCGCGGTCGTCGAAGGACATCGCGCGCCAGGCGGGGGCGGCGGCCAGGGCGGCGTCGATCGCGTCCTGGGCGTCCTGCCGGGTGGCGTTGGCGTAGGTGCCCAGGCGTGCCTTGTGGTTGTGCGGCTGCACGACGTCGAAGCGCTCGCCGCCGCCCATCCGCTTCTCGCCGCCGATGGTGCAGGGAAGGTCGACCGGGTTGTCGGCCAGTTCCTTGAGCTTGGCCTCCAGCCGGGCGCGTTCGGCCGAGCCGGGGGCGTAGCCGTGCACCGGCTCGTTGACGGGCGTGGGGACCTGGGTCACAGCGTCCATTGTTTCCGTACTCCTTGACTTGAGCGGTGAGTGGGTGAGCGGTGGTGCTCGGGCTCAGCCCTTGCTGACCATCGAGCGCAGGAAGAAGCGCAGGTTCGCCGGCTTCTCCGCCAGACGGCGCATGAAGTAGCCGTACCAGTCGGTGCCGTAGGCCGTGTAGACCCGCATGCGGTGGCCTTCGGCGGCCAGGCGCAGGTGCTCGTCGCCGCGGATGCCGTAGAGCATCTGGAACTCGTACTCGTCGATCTTGCGTCCGGCGCCGCGCGCCAGCTCCTGGGCGATGGAGATCAGACGCGGGTCGTGGGACCCGATCATCGGGTACCCCTCGCCCTCCATCAGGGTCCGCAGGACGCGCACGTACGCCTTGTCGATCTCGTGTTTCTGCTGGTAGGCGACCTCGGCGGGCTCCTTGTAGGCGCCCTTCACCAACCGTACGCGACTGCCGTCGGCGGCGAGGCGGCGCGCGTCGGCCTCGGTGCGGAAGAGGTAGGCCTGGATGACGCAGCCGGTCTGCGGGAAGTCCTTCCGCAGCTCCTCGTGGATGGCGAACATCGAGTCGAGGGTGGTGTGGTCCTCGGCATCGAGGGTGACGGTGGTGCCGATCGCGGCGGCGGCCTCGACGACCGGGCGGACGTTGGCGAGCGCCAGTTCATGGCCGCCGGGGAGCGCCTGGCCGAACATCGACAGCTTCACCGACATCTCGGCACGGGTGCCGAGCTCCAGCGGCGCGAGCATGCGGACCAGTTCCAGGTAGGCGTCGCGGGCGGCGGATGCCTGGCCGGGGGTCGTGATGTCCTCGCCGACGACGTCCATGGTCAGTTCGAGACCGTTGCCGGTGAGCCCCTGGATGACGGGCAGGATCTCGTCGACGGTCTCCCCGGGGATGAAGCGGTCGACGACCTGCTTGGTCACCGGGGCCGCCGAGACCAGACGTCGCATCCGGTCGCTGCGCGACGCGGCGAGAATCACGGGACCCAGCACGGGCACCTCCACAAGCTGCGAAACGGCCGCTGCCCGACGTTTCGGGTACGGCACGGAGAACCACCGTGAAACCTAGGGATTCCTTCGAGCGTGGGCCATCGACAGCTGTCACGCATCCGTGCCGTCGATCTCAGACAGTTGTATGAAGGCCGCGCGGTTCTGCGGGACAATGCGGGGGTGACGTCGGAACGCAGGGGCGAATACCAGGAGCTGGTGGACGAGATCTCGGAGCTGCTCGGCGCTCCGGCGACCCTGGAGAACCGTGACTTCGAGCTGATCGCCTTCGGCGCGTACGACAGCGAGGGCGACCTCGATCCGTCCGTGCTGGACCCGGTGCGGACCCGCTCGATCCTCACCCGTCGCTCGACGGCCGCCGTCCGGGCCTGGTTCGAGGGTTTCGGCATCGCCCGCGCGACCGGTCCGGTCCGGGTCCCGAGAACCCCGGAGGCGGGCGTGCACCGGGGCCGTATCTGCCTGCCGGTACGCCACAAGGGTGTCGTCCTCGGCTACGTCTGGCTGCTGGACTACGACCCGGGCCCCTCCGAGGGGCAGCTGAGCGCGGCCATGGGCGTGGCGGCCCGGATCGGGGCGCTGCTCGCCGACGAGGCGCAGCACGGCGCGGACCTGACCCGCGAGCTGCGGGCCGTCCTCAGTGCGGACCGCGACTGGCAGCGCGACATGGCGGTCGCCGAACTCCGTACCGCCCTCGGTGGCCGCGCCGACGGCCCGCACACCATGGTCTGTGTGGCCCCGTGGCCCTCCGCCGACCCCGAGGACGCCCCGTCGGTCCGTACGGTGCCGGGCGCGACGGCGCTGTGCACCCTGCCGTGGGGGGCCGCGGACGTGTCGCTGGCGCTGCTGCTGCGGCTGCGCGCGTCCGACGTGCTGACCCCGGCGACGACCGCCGCCTCGCGGCTCCTGGAACGGGCGCACGGGAGCGGCGCCGGACACCGGGACGGGGCGGTCGGCGCGCGGGAGGGCCGAGGCGGCCGTTCCGGTCCCGCCGTGGCCGCCGGGATCGCCGCGCCCCGCTCCGGCCTCGCCGAACTCGACGTCGCCTGGGGCGAGGCGTCGGCGGCGGCCCGCGCCGCCCTGGCCGAGCCCCGGCTCGGCCCGGCGGCCCGGTGGACCTCGATCGGCCCCTACCGGCTCCTGACCGCGCTCCCCGCGTGGGCCGCCCACGACCCCGTCGTCGGCCCGCTGCTCGCCCCGGCGCACCGGGAACTCGCCCGCACCGCCGAGACCTATCTCGACTGCGCGGGCCAGGCCGGCCGCACGGCCGCCGAACTGGGCGTCCACCGTCAGACCCTGTACTACCGCCTGTCCCGCGTCGAGCAGCTCACCGGCCTCGACCTGGACGACGGCGAGGACCGGCTCCTGCTGCACATGGCGCTGAAGGCGCACCGCCTGTGATCACCAGGAGGTGCGTCGGCGCCGGGTGACGGTCTCGTTCACCCGGCCGACGGGAAAGGCGCCGGGCGGCCGAGAACCCTCTCGGCCGCCCGGCGCCTTTCAGTCCGGACGGGGCCCGGGGGCGGGGCGCCCGGGACGGCGGGATCAGACCAGCTCCACCGAGCGGGCGGACGTCGCGCCGATCTCCGCCGCGACCTCGGCCAGCACCGCGGAGGGGACCGTGTCGTCGACCGTCAGGACCGCGAGGGCCTCGCCGCCGACCGCCGCGCGCGCGACCTGCATGCCGGCGATGTTGATGCCCGCCTCGCCGAAGATCCGGCCCACGGTGCCGACGACGCCCGGGCGGTCCTCGTAGCGGAGCACGGCCATGTGGTCCGCGAGCGCGAGGTCCACGTCGTAGTCGCCGACCGCGACGATCTTCTGGACGTTCTTGTGTCCGGCCAGCGTGCCGGAGACCGCGATCTCCTCGCCGTCGGCGAGGGTGCCGCGCACGGTGACCACGTTGCGGTGGTCGGCCGACTCGGAGCTGGTGGTCAGCCGCACCTCGACGCCCCGCTCCTGGGCGAACAGGGGCGCGTTCACATAGGACACCGTCTCGTCGACGACGTCCTCGAAGACGCCCTTGAGCGCGGAGAGCTCCAGTACCTTCACGTCGTGCTGGGTGATCTCGCCGTACACCTCGACGTCGAGGCGGACCGCGACCTCGCCGGCGAGCGCGGTGAAGATCCGGCCGAGGCGCTCGGCGAGCGGCAGGCCCGGCTTGACGTCCTCGGCGATGACCCCGCCCTGCACGTTCACCGCGTCCGGGACCAGCTCACCGGCGAGCGCGAGGCGCACCGAGCGGGCGACGGCGATGCCGGCCTTCTCCTGCGCCTCGTCGGTGGAGGCACCGAGGTGCGGGGTGCACACGACCTGGTCGAACTCGAAGAGCGGGGAGTCCGTGCACGGCTCCTTGGCGTACACGTCGAGGCCGGCGCCGGCGACGCGGCCCTCCTTGAGCGCCGCGTACAGGGCCTCCTCGTCGACGATGCCGCCGCGCGCGGCGTTGATGACGCGCACGCCCGGCTTGACCTTGCGCAGCGCCTCGTCGCCGATCAGGCCGAGCGTCTCGGGGGTCCTGGGCAGGTGGACGGTGATGAAGTCGGAGACCTCGAGCAGCTCGTCCAGCGACAGCACCTTCACGCCCATCTGCGCGGCCCGCGCGGGCTGCACGTAGGGGTCGTAGGCGACGATCTTCATGCCGAAGGCGGACATGCGCTGCGCGACGAGGGCGCCGATCCGCCCCAGTCCCACGACTCCGAGGGTCTTCTCGGCGAGCTCGACGCCCGTGTACTTGCTGCGCTTCCACTCGTGGTTCTTCAGCGCGGCGTTGGCCTGCGGGATGTTGCGCGCGGTGGCGATGATCAGACCGCAGGCGAGTTCCGCGGCGGTCACGATGTTCGAGGTGGGGGCGTTGACCACCATCACGCCCGCCTTGGTGGCGGCGGAGACGTCGACGTTGTCCAGGCCGACACCGGCCCTCGCGACGACCTTGAGCTTCTTCGCGGCGGCAATGGCTTCGGCGTCGACCTTGGTGGCGGAACGGATCAGGATCGCGTCCACGGGGGCGATGGCGGACAGGAGCTCCGCCCGGTCCGCGCCGTTGCAGTGGCGGATCTCGAAGTCCGGGCCGAGCGCGTCCACGGTCGCGGGCGACAGCTCTTCGGCG
This sequence comes from Streptomyces sp. NPDC050388, assembly GCF_040655635.1. Classification (NCBI taxonomy): domain Bacteria; kingdom Bacillati; phylum Actinomycetota; class Actinomycetes; order Kitasatosporales; family Streptomycetaceae; genus Streptomyces; species Streptomyces sp. NPDC050388. Next base: position 77,649 of record NZ_JBFAKH010000032.1, on the reverse strand, counting down.
ATGAGTACGACAGGTTTCGAGCTCACGTGAGTCCTCACATGTCCATGGGGGCACCGCCCGTGCGCGGGTGGCGCTACGGGGGAGGACGGCCGTCCCGACGGCCGCATGCGGTGGAGGGGAGCGGCGCCGGGGTGGCCTGCATTCCTCGGTGTCGCTTAGCCGCGTGGAAGACGCACGACGCTGTGGGCCTGACGCGTATGTCTCAGCAGTGTAGTGGCGCCGGGGCGTCGTCCTGCGTCACTGCGGAAGGATCATCCGGAAGTGGCCGGGCGGGCCTGCCAACGAAGAATCCAGCCCCTGTGGCATTGGAGATACGGGGGTGTGGGGCGAAGCCTCCACGACGGCGCCGACGGGGCCGGGGCGGCCCGGACACGGCGCCGTCGCGGAGTGCTCGGCTCACGCGTCTTCGTTGACCCAGCTCATCAGCTTGCGCAGCTCCTTGCCGGTGGTCTCCAGGAGGTGCTCGGAGTCCTGCTTCTTGTACTCGTTGTACTTCTTCAGACCGCCGTGGTACTCGTCCATCCACTGCTGGGCGAAGGAGCCGTCCTGGATCTCGGCGAGGACCTTCTTCATCTCGGCCTTGGTGGCGTCGGTGATGATCCGCGGGCCGGTGACGTAGTCGCCCCACTCGGCGGTCTCGGAGATCGACCAGCGCATCTTCTCCAGGCCGCCCTCGTACATGAGGTCGACGATCAGCTTCAGCTCGTGCAGGCACTCGAAGTAGGCGATCTCCGGCTGGTAGCCCGCCTCGGTCAGCGTCTCGAAGCCCGCCTTGACCAGTGCCGCGGTGCCACCGCAGAGGACGGCCTGCTCACCGAACAGGTCGGTCTCGGTCTCCTCGGTGAAGGTGGTCTTGATGACGCCGGCGCGGGTGCCGCCGATGCCCTTGGCGTACGACAGGGCCAGCGCGAAGGCGTTGCCCGTGGCGTCCTGCTCGACGGCGGCGATGCAGGGAACGCCGCGGCCCTCCTCGTACTGGCGGCGCACCAGGTGGCCCGGGCCCTTGGGGGCGACCATGCAGACGTCCACGCCGGCCGGGGGCTTGATGAAGCCGTAGCGGATGTTCAGGCCGTGACCGAAGAACAGGGCGTCGCCGTCCTTCAGGTTGTCCTTGATGTGCTCCTCGTAGACCTGGGCCTGGATCGGGTCCGGGACCAGGATCATGATGACGTCGGCCTCGGCGGCGGCCTCGGACGGGGTCACCACGCGCAGGCCCTGCTCCTCGGCCTTGGCCTTGGACTTGGAGCCCTCGTGCAGACCGACGCGCACGTCGACACCCGAGTCACGGAGCGACAGGGCGTGGGCGTGGCCCTGGCTGCCGTAACCGATGACCGCGACCTTGCGGCCCTGGATGATGGACAGGTCGGCGTCGGCGTCGTAGAACAGCTCGGCCACTTTGGGTTCTCTCCTTGTGTGCAGGTGTCACGTCCCACCGTATGACGGTGAGGGGACGGGAAGTTTTGGAGTCTCGGAATACGGGCGGCCGGGAGTGTCGCCGACCGCCCCGTTCCGTCTTACGCCGACCGGTCGAGAGCGCGCAGCGACCGGTCGGTGATCGAACGGGCACCGCGTCCGATCGCGATCGTCCCGGACTGGACCAGTTCCTTGATGCCGAACGGTTCCAGCATCTTGAGCATGGCGGACAGCTTGTCGCTGCTGCCGGTGGCCTCGATGGTGACGGCCTCCGGGGAGACGTCCACGGTCTTGGCGCGGAACAGCTGGACGATCTCGACGATCTGGGAACGCGTCTCGTTGTCGGCGCGCACCTTCACCAGGACGAGTTCGCGCTGAACGGCCTGCGACGGCTCGAGTTCGACGATCTTCAGAACGTTGACGAGCTTGTTGAGCTGCTTGGTCACCTGCTCCAGCGGGAACTCCTCGACGCTCACCACGATGGTGATACGGGAGATGTCGGGGTGCTCGGTGACGCCGACGGCGAGCGAGTCGATGTTGAAGCCGCGGCGGGAGAACAGCGCGGCGATCCGGGCCAGGATGCCGGGGGTGTTCTCCACCAGGACGGAGAGCGTGTGCTTGGACATGATCTCTTGGGTCTCTCTCGCTCAGTCGTCTTCGTTGTCGCCGAAGTCGGGGCGGACGTCGCGGGCGGCCATGATCTCGTCGTTGGAGGTGCCGGCGGCGACCATCGGCCACACCATGGCGTCCTGGTGGACGATGAAGTCGACGACGACCGGGCGGTCGTTGATCGAGTTCGCCTCCTCGATGACCTTGTCGAGGTCCGCCGGGTCCTCGCAGCGGATCGCGTGGCAGCCCATGGCCTCCGACAGCTTGACGAAGTCGGGGACTCGGGTGCCCGCGCTCCGCTGCGTGGCCGGCCCCACGGCGGAGCCGCCGTTCAGGTCGGTGGGGGCGTTGTCCGTCTCGACGGGGCCGGAGCCCAGCACGGTGTTGGAGTACCGCTGGTTGTAGAACAGGGTCTGCCACTGGCGGACCATCCCGAGAGCGCCGTTGTTGATGATGGCGACCTTGATCGGGATGTTGTTCAGGGCGCAGGTGGTGAGTTCCTGGTTGGTCATCTGGAAGCAGCCGTCGCCGTCGATCGCCCAGACGGCCCGGCCGGGCTGTCCGGCCTTGGCGCCCATGGCCGCCGGGACGGCGTAGCCCATGGTCCCGGCACCGCCGGAGTTCAGCCAGGTGGCGGGCTTCTCGTACTGGATGAAGTGCGCGGCCCACATCTGGTGCTGGCCGACGCCCGCGGCGAAGATCGTGTCCTCGGGCGCCAGCTGTCCGATGCGCTCGATGACCTGCTGCGGGGAGAGCGAACCGTCCTCGGGCTGGTCGTAGCCCAGGGGGTAGGTGTCGCGCCAGCGGCTCAGGTCCTTCCACCAGGCCGCGTACCGCGACCTGGCGGCCTCGCCCCAGTGGCCCTCGGCGTGCTCCTTCTGGACGGCCTGGACGAGGTCGGCGAGGACCTCGCGGGCGTCACCGACGATCGGCACGTCGGCGGCGCGGTTCTTGCCGATCTCGGCCGGGTCGATGTCGGCGTGGACGATCTTGGCGTACGGGGCGAAACTGTCCAGCTTGCCGGTGACGCGGTCGTCGAAGCGGGCTCCGAGGGCGACGATCAGGTCTGCCTTCTGCAGCGCGGTGACGGCGGTGACCGCACCGTGCATGCCCGGCATTCCCACGTGCAGCGGGTGGCTGTCGGGGAATGCGCCGAGTCCCATCAGGGTGGTGGTGACGGGAGCACCGGTGAGTTCCGCGAGGACCTTCAACTCGGCCGTGGCGCGGGCCTTGATGACACCGCCGCCGACGTAGAGGACCGGCCGCTTCGCGGAGGTGATCAGCTTGGCCGCTTCGCGGATCTGCTTGGCGTGCGGCTTGGTGACGGGCCGGTAGCCGGGCAGGTCCATGGTGGGCGGCCAGGAGAAGGTGGTGCGCGCCTGGAGGGCGTCCTTGGCGATGTCCACCAGCACCGGTCCGGGGCGGCCGGTGGCGGCGATGTGGAAGGCCTGCGCGATCACCCGGGGGATGTCCTCGGCCTTGGTGACCAGGAAGTTGTGCTTGGTGATCGGCATGGTGATGCCGACGATGTCCGCTTCCTGGAAGGCGTCCGTGCCGATCGCCTTGGAGGCGACCTGGCCGGTGATCGCGACCAGCGGCACGGAGTCCATGTGCGCGTCGGCGATCGGGGTGACCAGGTTGGTGGCGCCGGGGCCCGAGGTCGCCATGCAGACGCCCACCTTGCCGGTGGCCTGCGCGTACCCCGTGGCCGCGTGGCCGGCGCCCTGCTCGTGGCGGACCAGGACGTGACGCACCCGGGTGGAGTCCATCAGCGGGTCGTAGGCGGGAAGGATCGCACCGCCGGGGATGCCGAATACCGTGTCGGCGCCGACCTCCTCGAGAGAGCGAATGAGGGACTGCGCGCCCGTGACGCTCTCGGGGGCGGACTGCTGTCCTCCGGATCGGGGCCGCGGCTGCGGATGGGCCCCGGTGGCCTGCTCGGTCATCGGCTTCTCTTCTCGATGCTGAGGGTTCTTGCGAGGTTTGTGCGGTGTGTGCGGGCGGTGCGGCAGGTGCTGGTGCAACAAAAAACCCCTCGTGCCAAAAGGCAATCGAGGGGAGCGCGCCGGGCGGGGGCGCCGAGCAGGCGATGCTCAGCGTCAGCCGACGCGCTTTCCAAGTACGAGAATTCGGGTGCGCATGGCATTGACCCTCCCCCCGACGTGCACCGACTGTCAAGTGGGTGGGACAGGCGTCTCATCATGTGAGCGCAGTGTCGTGCCACCCCTGAGCATGGTGGCCACCCCCGCCGTGTACCCGCCGGAGCCGCCGCCCGCGAACGCGGGTTCGGCCGGTCCGTGCGGCATCGGACAGTGACCGGCGCCGAGCGCCCTGCGCAGCCGGTACTCGTCCAGGGGTCCGGAGAAGGCCATGCCCTGCCCGTGCGTGCACCCCATCGCGCGGAGGGCGACGACCTGCTCGGGCAGGTCCACCCCGTCGGCCACGGACTGCATCCCGAGGTCGCCGGCGATCCGCAGCAGGCCGCTGGTGATCTTGTGCAACCGTGCGGACTCGACCACGCCCTCGACCAGGCTGCGGTCGAGTTTGAGCACGTCGACGGGGAGCCGCCTGAGGGCGGTGATCGCCGCGTAGCCGTCGCCGAAGCCGTCCAGGGCGATACGGACGCCGACGCGCCTGAGGGCGGTCAGGCGGCGCTCCAGCTCGTCCAGGCAGACCCGCGGGTCGGTTTCGGCCACCTCGACGACCAGCGAGCCGGAGGGCAGTCCGTGCCGGGTGAGCAGGGCCTCGATCGAGCTGAGCGGCAGTGAGCGGTCCAGCAGCCTGCGGGCGCCGAGCCGGACGGCCACGGGCACCGACACCCCCGTCGCCTGCCGTTCGGCGGCCTGCTCGACCGCTTCCTCCAGCAGCCAGCGGCCCAGCTCGGCGGTCTTCTCGCTGTCCTCGGCGACGCGCAGGAACTCCGCGGGGGTGAACAGCACCCCCTGCGCGGAACGCCAGCGCGCCTGCGCGCAGACCGAGGTGATCCTGCCGTCCTCCAGGGACACCACCGGCTGGTGCAGCAGCGCGAACTCCCCGTCGTGCAGCGCGGCGCGCAGCCGGGTGGCCAGCTCCGCCCTGCGGACGACGTCCTGCTGCATCTGCGGCCGGTACAGCTCCACCCGGCCCTTGCCGGCGGCCTTGGCCCGGTACATGGCGAGGTCCGCGTTGCGCAGCAGTTCACCCGCGCCGAGGGCCGGTTCGGCGAAGGCGACACCGATGGAGGCGTTGACCCGGACATCGTTGCCGTCGATGAGGTAGGGCTGGGACAGGGTCACTCTGAGACGGTCGGCGAGCTCCAGGATGTGCCGCTCGCGGGCCTCCCGGTCACGGGCTCCGTCGCCCACGATCAGGGCGGCGAACTCGTCGCCGCCCAGCCGGGAGGCGGTGTCGCCCTTGCGGACCGCGTCCCGGAGTCTGCGGGCGGCGTGGATGAGCAGTTCGTCCCCGGCCTGGTGGCCGATGGTGTCGTTGACGGCCTTGAAGCCGTCGAGGTCGATGAAGAGCACGGCCGTGCCCCTGAGGGCGGCACCCCGGTCGGCGGCGCGGCGGCCGGAGAGGGCCTGCTGGACGCGTCGGGTGAACAGGGCGCGGTTGGGCAGGTCGGTCAGCGGGTCGTGTTCGGCGTTGTGCTGGAGCTGCGCCTGCAGGCGCACTCTCTCGGTGACGTCCCGGCTGTTGAAGATGAGGCCGCCGTGGTGCCGGTTGACGGTCGACTCCACGTTCAGCCAGCCTCCCCCGCTCTCGGCCTCGCTCGAGCGGGAGGCGCCCCCACCGCCGGAGCGGAAACGGCATTCGATGCGCGTGGTGGGTTCCTCGACGGGGTTGGCGGCGAGGAAGCGGCGCACCTCGTGCACGACGCAGCCCAGGTCCTCCGGGTGGATGAGCTGGGCCAGTTCCGTACCCACCAGCTCCTCCGCGGGACGGCCGTACACCCCGGCGGCGGCCGGGGAGACGTAGCGGAGCATGCCGCTGGGGGCGGCGATCATGATGACGTCGCTGGAGCCCTGCACCAGGGAGCGGAAGTGGTTCTCCTTGTGCGCCAGTTCCTGGGTGAGGGTGATGTTGTCGAGCAGCATGATGCCCTGGCGCACGACGAGTGCGAGCACCACGGTGCCACCGGTGAGCAGGACCACGCGGTCGACGCTGCGACCGTTGAGGACGGTGTAGAGGATGCCCAGGGTGCACACCGCAGCGGCGAGGTACGGGGTGAGCGCGGCGAGGGAACCGGCGATGGGCCGGGAGACCGGATAACGGCCGCGCTCACCGCCGGGTCCGGGGAGATGGTGGTGGCCGGGTCCGCCGCGCTGTCCGGGCAGGTGCTCGCGCACCACGTGCGTGTGCCCCTCGTCCTCGGACCGGTCGCCCCTCGGTCCGGTCCAGGGTGCGTACGCCAGGAGCAGCGAGCCGGCGAACCAGCCCGCGTCGAGCAGCTGTCCCGAGCGGTAGGTGTCGTGCAGCAGCGGAGAGGTGAACACGGCGTCGCACATCACGGTGAGCGCGAGTGCGCCGATCGCGGTGTTGACCGCGGAGCGGTTCACCGCCGACCGCCGGAAGTGCAGGGCGAGCACCATGCTGACCAGGGCGATGTCCAGCAGCGGATAGGCCAGCGACAGCGCGGTGTGCGCCACGTGCTCACCGCCGGCCTGCGCGGTCCGGGCGAGCGCGAGGCTCCAGGCGAGGGTGAGCAGGGAGCCGCCGATCAGCCAGGCGTCCAGCCCCAGACAGACCCAGCCGGCCTTGGTCACGGGCCGTTTGGCGAGTACCAGCAGCCCGACGATGGCGGGAGGCGCGAAGCACAGGAAGAACAGGTCCGCGTAGCTGGGACTGGGTACGGGAAGCCCGAGAACGACCTCGTACCACCCCCAGACCAGGTTGCCCAGGGACGCCATGGCGGAGGAGATGCCGAACAGAAGCCAGGCGGGCCGGAAGCTGACGCGGCGGTCGCGCGCGTAGAGGAAGCAGGACACGGCCGCCGCGGCCGCGGCGGCGCCCAGCCCGAAGTCACCCATGATCAGAGCGAGTCGGTCCGAGCCCCAACCGAGCGCGGCCCCGAGGGCATAGACCGCGCAGACGAAGGCCAGGACGAGTTGCGGGGCCAGGCCCGCCCGGCGGTCCACGGCCGTCGGGCGGGCCGGCGTCACTCCCGGGGCGGGCTGTGTCCGCGCCGCCCCCTCGAGCGTGGACGGGGAGGCCGGCGCGCTCACCGGTCCCTCCCGGGCCGCACTGCCTCCACGTCCTTCGGATGCCGCGACGCCTCCGCGCCCTCCGGGTTCCGGGGCGCGGGGCGGGGCGGCCACTCGCCGCGGTGACCCCAGCTGCGCGCAGTCGTGCGCCAGGGTCGCCGCCGGCGGCTCCGTCGCGTCGGATCGCTCGTCCATAGGCCGTGCATCGCTCGTCGCCCCCCTCACAGTCCGCAATGCCAATCCCCCGCGCCGACCGGTCAGCGGCGCAGCCCCTGTCGGGACGATACACCAGTCTCGTCACTCAGGGACATAGCTCCTCTACTCTCCGTAACGACCATCTGGCGCGTGAGCACCCGTCGCACCCGAACGGTCGCGGACCGTGCTCGAAGCGGACTACGCGCTTGCCGCCCCCGTCACCAGGATCACGTTGCGGAGCTCCTCCTGGTTCAGGAAACGGTTCAACTGGTCCACCAGCAACCGCTCGGCACGCGGCCGGAAGGCGGAGGTGGGTCCGCCTGCGTGCGGGCTGATGAGGACGCCCGGCGCCCGCCACAGGGGATGTTCCGCGGGAAGGGGTTCGGGATCGGTGACGTCGAGGGCCGCGGTGATACGGCCGCTCTCCACCTCGGTGAGCAGGGCCGAGGTGTCGACGACGGGCCCCCGCGCCACATTCACGAGCAGGGCGCCGTCCTTCATCCGGGCCAGGAAGCCGGCGTCCACGAGGTGTCGGGTGGACTCGGTCAGCGGGGTGGCGAGGACGACGACGTCCGCCTCCGGCAGCATCGAGGGCAGTTCGGTGAACGGATGCACCGGGCCGCGCACCGTGGTGCGCTCGGAGCGCGCAACGCGCGCCACCCGCGCGAGCTCGAACGGGGCGAGCCGGTCCTCGATCGCCGCGCCGATCGATCCGTACCCCACGATGAGCACGTTCCGGTCGGCGAGCGCGGGCCGGAATCCCCCGAGCCACTCCCCCTTGTCCTGCGCCCGCACGAAATCGGGCAGGCCGCGCAGCGAGGCCAGGATCAGGGCGAGCGTCAGCTCCGCCGTGCTCGCCTCGTGCACGCCGCGCGCGTTGCACAGCCGCACGCCGGGGCGCAGGTGCCGCAGACCCGGCTGCACGTGGTCGATGCCGGCGGACAGGGTCTGCACGACCCGGACGGAGCTCATCAGCGGCAGCGGGCGCACCCCGACCTCGCTGGGCTTCATGTACGGCACGACGTAGAACACGCAGTCGGCCGGGTCGGCGGGGAAGTCCTCGGCGCCGTCCCAGAAGCGGTATCCGGGCCCCTCGGGAAGGCCCTCGATCTCGTCCGGCGGGAGGGGGAGCCATACCTCAGCAGTCATGGCCAGGAGGCTATGTCAGGGACGTACGGCAACAAAGGTTAGGTTGGTGGCCGGGAGAGGGAGGGTCACGACCAGGTGGAGCGCAGGACGATCGGCGCGACGGCGCTCGCGGTGGGGGCCGTCGGACTCGGATGCATGCCGATGAGCTGGGCCTACAGCACCTCGCGGCAGCGCGGCGAGGACTCGCTCAGGGCGGTGCACCGGGCACTCGACCTGGGCTCGACGCTGCTGGACACGGCCGACATGTACGGCCCGTTCACCAACGAGCTGCTGTTGGGGCGGGTGTTGAAGGAGCGGCGTGCCGACGCCTTCGTGTCGACGAAGGTCGGTCTGCTGGTGGGCGAGCAGCACATCGTGGCCAACGGCCGCCCCGGGTACGTGAGAAGAGCCTGTGACGCGTCCCTGCGGCGGCTCCAGACGGACGTCATCGATCTCTACCAGCTGCACCGCGCGGACCCGGAGGTGCCGGTCGAGGAGACCTGGGGCGCGATGGCCGATCTCGTCCGGGCCGGAAAGGTACGGGCGCTGGGGCTCTGCGCGGTCGGCGCGCGGTCGGCGCGGCGGCCGGGGGCACGGCTGCACGACACGACGATCCGGCAGCTGGAGCGGGTGCAGCAGGTCTTCCCGGTGAGCGCGGTGCAGGCGGAGCTGTCCGTGTGGTCGCCGGAGGCGGTGGAGGCGCTGCTGCCGTGGTGCGGGGCACGCGGCGTGGGCTTCCTGGCCGCGATGCCGCTCGGCAACGGCTTCCTGACCGGCACGCTGACACCGGGGGAGGGATTCGAGGCGGACGATCTGCGCGCCCGGCACCCGCGCTTCACGGCCGAGATGATGGCCGCGAACCAGCCGATCGTGGTCGGCCTGCGCCGTATCGCCCGTCGGCACGGTGAGGACGTCACCCCGGCGCAGGTGGCTCTGGCCTGGGTGTTGTCCCTGGGCGGGCAGGTGGTCCCGGTGCCGGGCGCCAAGCGGGAGCGGTGGGTCGCCGAGAACGCCGGGGCGGCGGAGCTGCGCCTGACGGAGACGGACCTGGCGGAGATCGCGGCGCTGCCGGCGGCACAGGGGTCGTGGGACTGAGGCGGGACGGGGCCGGGCCGGGCGCCGGGGCTGAGGCGGGGCTGCGCGGTGATCGACGATTCGGACCCGCGTGATCGGGAACCTGTGAGGCGCGAGCGGGGTATGACAGGTAGGACCTGCCGCGTCGAAGGGACAAGATCGTGCACCATCGAGCCGTTACGGCCGTCCTGGCCGCCGCCGCGCTCCTGCTGACGGCCGGCTGTTCCTCCGACGACGGAGGAGCGCCGGGTGGAGGCGACACCCCGTCGAGCCGTGTGACGGGGCAGTCCTCGCCCGCGGAGCGCGGCGCCGAGGAGACACCTCCGGCGAAGGGCTCGGTGAAGGTGCTCCGCACGGTCACCGAGAACCTGAACACCCCCTGGGGTCTCGCGCCCCTGGCCGACGGCGATCTGCTGGTGTCCTCCCGGGACGAGGCGACGATCACCCGGGTCGACACGAAGACGGGCGAGAAGTCCGAGCTGGGCGAGGTGCCGGGGGTGGCGCCGTCCGGCGAGGGCGGTCTGCTCGGCATCGCGCTCTCCCCGGAGTTCGCCTCGGACCACATGGTCTACGCCTACTTCACCTCGGCCTCGGACAACCGCATCGTCCGCATGATCTACGACGAGAAGAAGCCCGCGGGCCGGCAGTTGGGTGCACCCGACACCGTCTTCCGCGGCATCCCCAAGGGGATGGTCCACAACGGCGGCCGGATCGCGTTCGGTCCGGACAAGATGCTGTACGTGGGCACGGGCGAGAGCGGGGACACCGGACTCTCCCAGGACAAGGAATCCCTGGGCGGCAAGATCCTTCGGCTGACCCCGGAAGGTGAGCCGGCGCCGGGCAACCCGTTCCCCGACTCCCCGGTGTACTCGTACGGCCACCGCAATGTGCAGGGCCTGGCCTGGGACGGCAAACACCGCCTGTTCGCCTCGGAGTTCGGCCAGAACACCTGGGACGAACTGAACGCGATCAAGCCCGGTGACAACTACGGCTGGCCCGAGGCCGAGGGCTCGTCCGACGACGGCTTCCACAATCCGGTAGCCCAGTGGAGGACGGACGAGGCCTCCCCCAGCGGCATCGCGTACGCCGAGGGGTCGATCTGGATGGCGGGCCTGCGCGGCGAGCGCCTGTGGCGGATCCCGCTCAAGGGCACGGAGGTCTCGGCGGAACCGCAGGCCTTCCTCAAGGGCGAGTACGGCCGGCTGCGCACGGTGGCGTCGGCCGGCGGCGACAAGCTGTGGCTGGTCACCAGCAACACGGACGGCCGCCTCACCCCGAAGGAGGGCGACGACCGCATCCTGGAGGTGCGGGTGAGCTAGGGCCTGTCCGGCGGATCAGGGAGCAGGAAATCGACGGCGCCTTGTCAGCGCGGGTGAGCGGGGGTGATGGGACCCCTGCTCGAAGAGCTTGGAGGGCGTCCGGGCCCCGCGTCCGCGGCATGATCCGCCGGACAGGCCCTACGGCCCCTCGTCCGGTCCCGGTTCGGGGCGAGCCGGTGACGGGCGTACGACGACCTTTCCGGAGGCGAGGTCTATCGGGCCGCGTCCGGGGTCGGCGTCGCCGACGTCCTCCCGGGTCAGCTCCAGCCGCTTCTGCTCGTCGTGGGTGTGTTTGCGGCCGGGTGCGAACAGTTCCTCGAAGAAGTTGAACATCGCTCCCCCCCCTTTCAGGGCCGCGTGGGCGTGGCACCGATTATCCCGCGGCCTGCCGGTCCCCGGCCTCGGCCGGGAAGAGGTCCAGGCGATGGGCCAGTGCCGCCGCCTCGCCCCGGCCGGAGACACCCAGCTTGGCGAGGATGTTGGACACGTGGACGCTGGCCGTCTTCGGTGAGATGAACAGCTGCTCGGCGATGCGGCGGTTGGTGTGGCCGGCAGCCACCAGGCGCAGCACGTCGCGTTCCCGGCCGGTGAGGCCCAGGGCGTCGGCCGGATCCGTGGGCGCCGGGGCGGACTCCCGGGCGGCGGGGACCGGTGTGAGGCGGGCGCGCTGGGCCAGCAGGGCGACCGCCCGGGCCAGCGGGGCGGCTCCGAGGTGCTCGGCGACGGCTCCGGACAGCCGCAGCAGCTCCGTGGCACGGGCGCGCTCGTCCTCGCCCGCCCCGGAGGCGAGCAGCGCCTCGGCGAGCCGGAAGCGGACCCGTGCGAGGTCGTAGGGCCGCTCCAGCGGTTCCAGCGCGGTGACGGCGGCGGCCCACTCCCCCGGCGCCGACCGGCCCTCGGCGCGCAGCAGTTCGGCACGCAGCCACACCTCGTACGCCTGCCACAGCGGTACGCCGGTCGCCAGGGTCTTGGCCGCCGCACGGAGGTGTCCGATGATCCGCGGGCGGTCCGGTTCGGTGGCCGGGTCTCCGTGGGCGTCGGCCTCGGCGGTCGCGGCGGCGAGCAGCAGCGGCCAGCCGTAGCGCTGGGTGCCGGGTGGGAGACCGGTGTCGAGAGCGGTGAGCAGCTCGGCCCGGGCGTCGGGAAGGCGGTCCTCGGCGGCGGCGATCCCGATGGCGACCGACGCCATCGGCAGGGAGTACTGCGGCATGGAGTCATGAGTGCCGCAGTAGGCGCGGGCGGCGACGAGATGCCGGTCCGCCGCGGCCAGGTCCCCCCGATCGAGGGCGAGATGGGCCAGGCGCATCCAGGCCTCGGCCCGCGGTCGGGCGCTCTCCTCCAGCTGCTGGGCATGGGCCGCGGCCTCGGCCGCCTCGTCCCAGCGGCCGAGGGACTGGAAGGATTCGGCGAGGTTGCCCCACACCCAGCTCTCCGTGTCCAGCAGTCCGAGCCTGCGGGTGATCCCGACGCCTTCGCGGAGCAGCTCCGCCGCCTCCTCCGAGCGGCCGACGCCCTCCAGGACGGACGGCAGGTTGATGTGGCTGCGCCCCACCACCATGTCCACCCCCAGTTCGGCTGCCCGCTCCTTGACCTCGTACATCTCGGCGAGGCCCCGGTCGATATCGCCGGCGTCGACCATGAGGCCACCGAGGGTGAGCCGGGCGTTGAGCTCGATGTCGGAGGCGCCGACCATGCGCGCATACTCAACGGCCCGTTCGGCTGCGGCCATGGCCTCCGGGCCCGGTTCGTGCAGCATCGACCAGTTGGCGGCCGCCGCGAGGACCTCGGCATGGACTTCGGAGGGCGGCAGGCCGCGCACCAGGTCCTGTGCGGTGCCGAGTTCCGCCCAGCCGTCGCCGCGGGCGAGGGACTGGGTCAGCCGGGAGCGCTGCACCCAGAACCAGGCGGCGCGCAGCGGGTCCGGTTCCTCCTCGAGGACGCGCAGGGCCCGCTTGGTGATCTTCATGGCACGTTCGCGTTCCCCGCAGAGCCGTCCGGCGACGGCGGCCTCGGCCATCAGGTCGAGGTAGCGCAGGGGGGTGGTCTCGGGGTCGCTGCCCCCGGGGGTCCCCCCACGCCCTTCAGGCAGTGGGGAAGGGTAGATCGCGGCGTAGTCGGCGGGGCGCAGGGTGGCCCGCAGGTCGTCGGGGACGGCGTCCCACAGTTCCATTGCCCTTTCCAGCAGGCCCAGTTGCTCGGAGTAGGCGTGGCGCCGACGGGCCTCGACGGAGGCGTCGAGGACGGCGGGCAGTGCTTTGGCCGCGTCGTGGGCGTGGTACCAGTAGCTGGCCAGGCGCGTCACCCGCTCGTCGGCGGGCACGGGCGTGGGGTCGGCCTCCAGGGCCTCGGCGTAGCGGCGGTTGAGGCGGGAGCGTTCGCCGGGCAGCAGGTCGTCGCTGACGGCCTCGCGGACCAGGGAGTGACGGAAACGGTAGCCGTCGCGGTCGGGCGCGGGCGTGAGGATGCTGGCGTTCACCGTCGAGCGCAGCGCGTCGAGGAGGTCGTCCTCGGGGAGCCGGGCGACGGCGGCCAGCAGCCGGTACTCGACGGTGGAGCCGCCCTCGGCGACGAACCGGACCACCTGCTGGGCGCTCTCCGGCAGCCGCTCGACCCTGACCAGGAGCAGATCGCGCAGGGAGTCGGTGAGACCGGTGCGGCAGCCCTCGTGGGAGGCGACGGCGAGCTCCTCGACGAAGAAGGCGTTGCCGTCGGAGCGTTCGAAGATCTCGTCGACGCGGTCCGGTTCGGGTTCCCGGGCGAGGATGCCGGCGATCTGACGGCCGACCTCCTCGCGGTTGAAACGGCGGAGTTCGATGCGGTGGACCGTGCGGAGCCGGTCGAGTTCGGCGAGGAGGGGGCGCAGTGGGTGACGGCGGTGGATGTCGTCGGAGCGGTAGGTGGCGAGGACGACGAGGCGGCCGGTGCGCAGGGTGCGGAAGAGGTAGGAGAGCAGATGCCGGGTGGAGGCGTCCGCCCAGTGCAGGTCCTCCAGGGCGAGGACGACGGTGTGCTCGGCGGCGACGCGCTCCAGCAGGCGGGCGGTGAGTTCGAAGAGGCGGGCCATGCCCTGTTCGTCGCGCCGGGCTTCGGGGGCGACGGTGCCGAGTTCGGGCAGCAGGCGGGCCAGTTCCTCCTCCTGCCCGGCGGCCGCGGCGGCGAGTTGGCCGGGCAGCTCGCGGCGCAGCTGCCGTAGGGCGGTGGAGAAGGGGGCGAAGGGCAGTCCGTCGGCGCCGATCTCGACGCAGCCGCCGAGCACGACGACCGCGCCCCGGCGACGGGCCTCGGCGGCGAACTCCTCGACGAGGCGGGTCTTCCCGACACCGGCCTCTCCCCCGATGAGCAACGCCTGCGGATCGCCCGCGCCTTCGGTGGCGCGGGCGAGCGCGGTGTTCAACGCGTCGAGTTCACCGGCACGACCGACGAACACGGGACTGACGGACCTGGTCTCCACGGCCCCGAGCATCGCACGGGGGTCCGACATCGCGGCACCGGTTTTCACCGCGTGGAGCACCACCGGACGGCGCCCGTCGGCGACGGGAGCGGGCCGGAGCCCTCTGCTCCCCCCGGTGTTCATACGGCGCGGGCGAACCGGTGCCGGCGTGGGCCGCGGCTATGACTCTCGGGCTCGGTGCCCCGCGCGGCGGCTCCGCGGCGGGCGGCGCGCCCGAGACGGACGGCCTCGCGGGCCTGATGCTCCTGCTCGGCCTCGCGGATGAGCTCGGTGGAACGGTACTTGTGGATCTCGTACTCGTACATGGTGTGATCCCTCGGAGAGTGGGGGTCGGACATCGCTTTCCGCGATGTCTCCACCTTCGTCTCCCAGGCGGGCCGGCCACATCGGAAGAGTTCCGCATCTTCAGTGGCCGTCGGGGCCTCAGGCATGTGGGGAGATACGCGTAAGGGGCCTTAGGCCGTCCGTAAAGGCTCGTGGACGGCCTGAGGCCCCGTGATCTCGGGGCGCCCCGGAGGGCTCCGGAGCGCGGGCGCTACCGGTCCACGCGCGCGCGTGCCCGCCGCCATTCGGGGGCCAGGACCGACCACACCTCCAGGTCGTGCCGTACGCCGTGGTGGAGATGGGCCTCGCGCCGCACCCCGTCCCGGGTCATGCCGAGCCGGCGGGCGGTGTTGAGGCTGGGCTCGTTGCCGGCGGCGGCGACCCACTCCACGCGGTGGATGCCGCGCTGCTCGACCGCCCAGTCGATCAGCACCCGCATCGCCCGGGTGACGAGCCCGCGCCCGGTGGCGGCGGGCTCGAGCCAGCATCCCACCTCACAGGTGCCGTTCCCGGCGTCGAAGTGGAGGGTGAGCACCCCGCCCACGAGCCTGCCGTCCAGCCACAGGCCGTGCAGCGAGGCCGTGTCGGCGGCGCGGAGGTCGGCGTACCGCTGGAGCGCCTCCCGCGCGGTGGGCACGTCGGTGGCCCGGGAGCCGAAGGGGACGTACTGGTTGATGAACTCCCGGCCCCGCTCCAGATGGGCGAGGAACTCCTCCGCGTGCCAGGGCTCCAGGGGGCGCAGTTCGGCTCCGTCGTCACCCAGTCGTATCGCGTACATCCCGCTTCCGCCCCTCCTGCTGTGCGGGCACGGTCGCCACCCCGGCGTCCGTGGCCATGGCCGTGACCAGCCTTTCATGGGCGGCGCGGGCCTCGGGGGGCTCGATGCTGATGCGCGGCAGGATCCGGTCCAGCGAGCGCGGCAGCCACCAGTTGGCCCCGCCGAGCATATGCATGAGCGCGGGGACCAGCAGGGTCCGCAGCACGAAGGCGTCGAGGGCGACGGCCACGGCGAGCGCGATGCCGAACATGGCGATCACGCGGTCGCCGGTCAGGACGAAGGCGAGGAAGACCGAGATCATGATGACGGCCGCGGAGTTGATCACCCTGCTGGTCTCCGCGAGGCCGACCCGTACCGCGCGCCGGTTGTCACCGGTCTCCAGCCATTCCTCGTACATACGGCTGATCAGGAAGACCTGGTAGTCCATGGAGAGCCCGAAGAGGACCGACACCATGATCACGGGAAGGAAGGGCTCGATGGGGCCCGCGCTGCCGAGGCCGAGCAGTTCGCTGCCCCAGCCCCACTGGAAGATCGCCACGACCACGCCGAAGGCACCGGCGACGGCGGCCACGTTCATCGCTGCGGCCTTGAGCGGTATGGCGACGGACCGGAAGGCGAGCAGGAGCAGCAGACAGCCCAGGCCGACAACGACACCCACGAACACGGGCAGCTTGCCGACGATGACGTCGGCGAAGTCGTCGTAGCCGGCCGTCACCCCGCCGACCCGTACGTCGAGGGTGGTACCGGCCTCGGCGCGCGGCAGCACGTCCTGGCGCAGCCGGTCGACGAGGTCGCTGGTCTGCTTCGACTGCGGGGAGGACTCGGGTACCACGGTGAGGTACGCGGTGTCACCGCCGGAGCTGTGGACCACCGGTCCCACGGACGCGACGCCCTCGGTCGCGCTCAGCGTGGGGCCGAGCCGGTCCAGGGCGAGCCGGTCGGCGGCGCCGTCGACCTCGGTGACGAGGGTGAGGGGGCCGTTGACCCCGGGCCCGAAGCCGTCGGCGAGGAGGTCGTAGGCCTGGCGGGTGGTGGACGTGCTGGGGGCGTTGCCCTGGTCGGAGGTGCCGAGGTGCAGGGAGAAGGTGGGCAGCGCCAGCACCGCCATCACGACCAGCGCGAGCGCGCCGAGCAGCCTGGGGTGGCGCTCGACCAACGCCGACCAGCGGGCGGCGAAGCCGGTCGGCAGCTCGGGCTGGGGGCCGAGTTCCGCCAGTCGGCGCCGCTCGCGGCGGCTGAGCGCGCGCATGCCGATGAACGACAGCAGGGCGGGCAGCAGGGTGATGGAGGCGGCCACGGTCAGCACGACGGTGAGTGAGGCCGCGACGGCGACGCCGTTGAGGAAGTTCAGCCGGAGGATCAGCATGCCCAGCAGGGCGATGCACACGGTGGCACCCGCGAACACGACCGCGCGTCCGGTGGTGGCGACGGCTTCGGTGGCGGCCTCGGTGACGGACAGCCCGCGCTTCAGTCCGCGCCGGTGCCTGGTCACGATGAACAGCGCGTAGTCGATGCCGACGCCGAGTCCGATCAGCATGCCGAGCATGGGCGCGAAGTCGGCGACGGTCATCACGTGCCCGAGCAGCACGATTCCGGCGTAGGCGGTGCCGACCCCGACCAGCGCGGTGGCGATGGGGAGCAGCGAGGCCGCGAGCGAGCCGAAGGCGAGGAAGAGCACGACGGCGGCGACGACCACACCGATGACCTCGGCGAGGTGCCCTTCGGGGGCCTCGGTCAGTGCGGCGGCGCTGCCCCCCACCTCGACCCGGAGTCCGTCGGTCTCCGCGGCCTGGGCCGCCTCGATCACGGCCGCCGCCTCGGCCGGGTCGATGTCCTTGGCCGGGTCGTCGAAGGTGACGGTGGCGTAGGCGGTGCGGCCGTCCGCACTGATCCGACCGGGGCCCTGGGCGTCGTACGGGCCGGTCACGGCGGTGACGCCGGGCAGTTCCTCGATCCGGTCCAGGGTGCGGGTCATGGTCTGTTCGACGCCGGGGTCCCGGACACTGCCGGACGGGGTGTGCCAGACGAGGGTGTCGCTGTCGCCCCCGAGGGCCGGGAACCCTTCGTGCAGCAGCTCGGCGGCGTGTCCGGACTCGGTGCCGGGCACGTCGTAGTCGTTCGAGTACGCGGATCCGGTCGCGAAGGCCCCTGCCGCGACCCCGCCGAGGGCGAGGAGCCACAGCAGGACCGTGATCAGACGGCGTCGGACACACCAGCGTGCGAGGGCTGCCACGAAACGTGCTCCCAGAGTGACGGTGTGGATCTTTGACCGGGAGCAGCCGATATGACCTGAACAACCAGCAAAGAACGCATGAGCAATGCAATGCCACTGTTGCAGGCAAAAATGATCGATTGTCGCGTTCGTGGGCTTATTCACATCGATGGGAACGACTGACCGGACAAGCGCACCGCTTCCGCCGCCGGATGTGACTCGGCTCACCCTTCACCCGTCCGTTCCGACCCGCGAGCCGGGCGGGCCAGCCGAGTCGGTCGGATCAGTGGACCAGTCGGATCAGTCGAATTGATCCCCCAGCGCCATCACCATCAGCCCCGCGACCAACAGCCACAGTGCCCTGCGGGTCCGGCCGTGTGAGCCCAGTACGGCGGCGAGGGCGCAGCCGCCGGCCCCGCAGGCGTAGGCCGCCGCGACGAGGAGCGGAGCGGAGCCGGTGAGACGGAGCAGGGCGGCGGCCAGCCCCGCGAGGGCGAGCACCACTCCGGCGCAGACCGCGGTCCACCGCGCCCTGCGCGCCTCCCGCTCGCCGGTTCCGGCGTCCGCGTCCTCGTCCTCGGCGGTCTCGGCATCCTCGGCGGCCCCGTCGACGCCCGCCTCCTCGTCTGCGTCGGCGTCCTGCGGCGCGTCGGCCGGCTCCACCCGAGTCTCCGGGGGTGTGTCGGAATCTGCGCGTCCACTCATGCCGCGGGAGCGTAGCGCCTCGGGCTCGGAAACCCGGATGCGGGGGCGGGGGCCACCTGCTAGCGTCCGTCGGTCCGACGTTCCTCGGCAGCCCGCCGCCGGCCGAAGCAGGTGCTTTGATGACTGTCCGCCCGATTTCCGACGCAGTCCTTTCCCCCTACACGGCCTCGAGGAGCCCGTTCACCGATGTCGGACATCACATCGAACACCCCGCACGACGACCTCACTAGCCGCCTGGCCCTCCCCCGCTACCCCCGCAGCAGCGCCTACGACGTCCGCTGGACCATCGAGAACCAGATGGGACCGCACGCGCTGTGGCTGCTGGAGTGGCTTGCCCCGGCCCTCGGCCTCGACACCCTGCGCCCCGGCGCCCGCGTGCTCGACCTGGGCTGCGGACGCGCCATGACGTCCGTCTTCCTGGCCAGGGAGTACGACGTTCAGGTCACCGCCGCCGACCTGTGGATCAAGCCCGACGAGAACGCGCGCCGCATCGCCGAGGCGGGCGTCGCCGACCGGGTGCTGCCGGTTCTCGCCGAGGCGCACGACCTGCCCTTCGGGGAGGAGAGCTTCGACGCGATCGTCTCCATCGACGCGTACCACTACTTCGGCACCGATGATCTGTATCTGCCGACGCTGACCCGGCTGCTCAAGCCGGGTGGACGGATCGGTGTCGTCGTCCCGGCGACGCGCGAGGAACTCGAGGGCACCGAGCCGCCGGAGCATCTGAAGCCCTTCTGGGAGCCCGCCTTCTGGTCCTTCCACGCCCCCGGCTGGTGGCACCGCCACTGGTCCCGCAGCGGGGCGGTGGAGGTCGAGGCGGCCGACTGGCAGCCGGACGGCTGGCGGGACTGGCTGCTGTGGAGCGAGGTGTGCGCCGAGGAGAGCTCCAGCGACTTCATGGCGGGCATGGCACGGGCCTCGGCGGAGATGGTGCGCGCGGACCGCGGGCAGACGCTGGGCTTCGCCCGCGTGGTGGGCCGGCGCGCCTGACCGGTCGCCGCCGACCGCATGCCGAGGGGGTGCACCGGAGACCGGTGCACCCCCTGACCACTGTGCCGGATCAGCCCTCGACGCCCAGCTGCTGAAGGATCAGCTCCTTCACGCGGGCCGCGTCCGCCTGACCGCGGGTGGCCTTCATGACCGCGCCGACCAGCGCACCGGCCGCCGCGACCTTGCCGCCACGGATCTTGTCCGCGACGCCCGGGTTGCCGGCGATGGCCTCCTCCACGGCGGCGGTGAGCGCGCCGTCGTCGGAGACGACCTTCAGTCCGCGCTTCTCGACCACCTCGTCCGGCGTGCCCTCGCCCGCGAGGACGCCCTCGATGACCTGACGGGCCAGCTTGTCGTTCAGGTCGCCGGCGTTCACCAGCTCGGTGACGCGGGCGACCTGCTCCGGCGTGATCGCCAGCTCGTCGAGCGCCTTGCCGGACTCGTTGGCGGCGCGGGCCAGCTCGCCCATCCACCACTTGCGGGCGGAGGCGGCGTCCGCGCCGGCGTCGATCGTGGCGACGATCAGGTCCAGCGCACCCGCGTTGAGGATCGCCTGCATGTCGGTGGCGCTCACGCCCCACTCCTCGCGGAGCCGGTTGCGGCGCACCAGCGGCAGCTCGGGCAGCCCGGCGCGCAGTTCCTCGACCCACTCACGGGACGGCGCCACCGGGACCAGGTCGGGCTCCGGGAAGTACCGGTAGTCCTCGGCCTCCTCCTTCACGCGGCCGGAGGTCGTCGACCCCGTGTCCTCGTGGAAGTGCCGGGTCTCCTGGATGATCGTCCCGCCGCCGTCCAGCACGGCGGCGTGCCGCTGGATCTCGA
The DNA here is from genome assembly GCF_040655635.1 of Streptomyces sp. NPDC050388. Taxonomy (NCBI): domain Bacteria; kingdom Bacillati; phylum Actinomycetota; class Actinomycetes; order Kitasatosporales; family Streptomycetaceae; genus Streptomyces; species Streptomyces sp. NPDC050388. The sequence continues at coordinate 57,446 of NZ_JBFAKH010000032.1, read as the reverse complement.
AGCGGGCGGCACGCTCCACGGACCGCAGCGAGTTGACGTTCTTCGTCTCCGAGCGGGTGCCGAACTTCTCCTGCCCGTGCGGGCGCAGCGACAGGTTGACGTCGCAGCGCATCTGGCCCATCTCCATCCGGGCCTCGGACACGCCGAGCGCCCGGATGAGCTCGCGCAGCTCACGCACGTAGGCGCGCGCGACCTCGGGAGCACGCTCACCGGCACCGGTGATCGGCTTGGTGACGATCTCGATCAGCGGGATGCCGGCGCGGTTGTAGTCGAGCAGGGAGTGGGACGCGCCGTGGATACGGCCGGTGGCGCCGCCGACGTGCGTCGACTTGCCGGTGTCCTCCTCCATGTGGGCGCGCTCGATGTCCACGCGGAAGGTCTCGCCGTCCTCCAGCTGCACGTCGAGGTAGCCGTTGAAGGCGATCGGCTCGTCGTACTGGGAGGTCTGGAAGTTCTTCGGCATGTCCGGATAGAAGTAGTTCTTCCGGGCGAAGCGGCACCACTCGGCGATCTCGCAGTTCAGCGCGAGGCCGATCTTGATCGCGGACTCGACGCCGGTCGCGTTGACGACCGGGAGCGCGCCCGGCATGCCGAGACAGGTGGGACAGGTCTGGGTGTTCGGATCGGCGCCCAGTGTGGTCGAGCAGCCGCAGAACATCTTGGTCCTGGTGCCGAGCTCGACATGGACCTCGAGGCCCATGACGGGGTCGTACGACGCGAGTGCGTCCTCGTACGACACCAGGTCGGTCGTGGTGGTCACGGTGAAACTTCCCTCTCAGCCCAGCAGGACGTCGTCGTCGCCCAGCCGCTTCAGCTCGCGGTAGAGGATGGCGAGGCCGGTGACGATGGCGACGGCGGACACGGTGGCGTCGATCAGGACCAGGGTGTCCTTCTCGTGCCGCGCCTTCTTGACACGCTTGGCGACACCGACCGCGCCGAACGCGGTGGCGGCCATGGACAGATACGTGCCGGACCGGGACTTCTTGAAGCCCTTGGCCTTGGTCAGTGCGCTCACAGCGACGGAGCCTCCTCGATCAGCGGGTGGCCCCACTTTTCCACGAAGGCCGCCTCGACGGCCGCGCCGACCTTGTAGAGGCGGTCGTCCTTCATGACCGGGGCGATGATCTGCAGTCCGACCGGCAGGTTGTCCTCGGGCGCGAGGCCGCAGGGCAGCGACATGGCCGCGTTGCCCGCCAGGTTGGTCGGGATGGTGCACAGGTCCGCGAGGTACATCGCCATCGGGTCGTCGGCGCGCTCGCCGATCGCGAAGGCGGTGGTGGGGGTCGTCGGGGAGACGATCACGTCGACCTGCTCGAACGCCTTGTCGAAGTCCTGCTTGATGAGCGTACGGACCTTCTGGGCGCTGCCGTAGTACGCGTCGTAGTAACCGCTCGACAGGGCGTACGTGCCGAGCATGATGCGGCGCTTGACCTCCGGGCCGAAGCCGGCCTCGCGGGTCAGCGAGGTGACCTCCTCGGCGGAGTGCGCGCCGTCGTCGCCGGTCCGCAGGCCGTAGCGCAGGCCGTCGAAGCGGGCGAGGTTGGAGGAGCACTCGGACGGGGCGATCAGGTAGTACGCCGACAGGGCGAGGTCGAAGGACGGGCAGTCCAGCTCGACGATCTCGGCACCCAGCTCCTTGAGCAGCTCGACCGACTCGTCGAACCGCTGGATGACGCCGGCCTGGTAGCCCTCGCCGCGGAACTGCTTGACCACGCCGACGCGCATGCCCTGGACCGAGCCGTTGCGGGCGGCCTCGACGACCGGCGGGACCGGAACGTCGACGGAGGTGGAGTCGAGCGGGTCGTGTCCGGCGATGGCCTCGTGCAGCAGGGCCGCGTCCAGGACCGTGCGGGCGCAGGGGCCGCCCTGGTCGAGGGAGGAGGAGAACGCCACCATGCCGTAGCGGGAGACCGCGCCGTAGGTCGGCTTCACACCGACCGTTCCGGTGACGGCGGCCGGCTGGCGGATGGAGCCGCCGGTGTCGGTGCCGATGGCGAGGGGGGCCTGGAAGGAGGCGAGCGCGGCGCTCGACCCGCCGCCGGAGCCACCGGGGATCTTGGTGAGGTCCCAGGGGTTGCCGGTCGGGCCGTAGGCGCTGTTCTCGGTCGACGACCCCATGGCGAACTCGTCCATGTTGGTCTTGCCGAGGATGACGACGTCGGCGGCCTTGAGCCGCTTGGTGAGCGTCGCGTCGTACGGCGGGATCCAGCCCTCGAGGAGCTTGGAGCCGACGGTGGTCGGGATGCCTTCGGTGGTGAAGATGTCCTTGAGCGCGAGGGGCACGCCGGCCAGCGGGCCGAGCTTCTCGCCCCTGGCGCGCTTCTCGTCGACGGCACGGGCCTGCGCGAGGGCGCCCTCGCGGTCGACGTGCAGGAAGGCGTGCACCTTCTCGTCGACGGCCTCGATCCGGGTCAGGTGTGCCTCGGTGACCTGGACGGCCGTGAGCTCGCCGGAGGCGATCTTCGCGGCGGTGTCGGCGGCCGTGAGCTTGATGATGTCCGTCATGGAATTCAGTCCTCCCCCAGGATCTGCGGCACCTTGAAACGCTGCTGCTCCTGGGCCGGGGCGCCGGAGAGCGCCTGCTCGGGGGTGAGCGAGGGACGGACCTCGTCCGGGCGCATGACGTTCGTCAGCGGCAGCGGGTGCGAGGTCGGTGGTACGTCTTGGTCGGCGACCTCGCTGACGCGGGCCACCGCGCCGATGATGTCGTCGAGCTGGCCTGCGAAGTGGTCGAGTTCTTCGGGCTTCAGCTCCAGACGCGCCAGCCGGGCGAGGTGGGCGACCTCCTCGCGCGTAATGCCAGGCATGCAGCGATCCTCTGGGGTGAGTGTGCGGTTCGGGGCTAGGGCCGTCGCGATCCGGGCCAGGCGTGGAGCGGCGGGCGGGAAGGTGACGACAGGCCCCAATCCTATGGGGCGCCGCCCCGTACCCGTGAAACGGTTTCCCCCGCCCCCGGAATCACGGCACACCGGTGCCGTGATCAGGACGCCGGAAACCGGACCGACACCGCCCCCGACACCCCCCGGTCGCACTCGCCCGGTCGGCGCAGGACGGTGTCAGGCCGGGCGGGTCGAGTCGTCGGATGCTGCCGCCGGGAGGGCCACCGCCGGGCGCTCCCAGCCTCGGGAGCCGCGGGCGAGGAGCCAGGCCGTGGTCTCGTCGGGCGGCATCGCGGCCGCGACCAGCCAGCCCTGGACGGCGTCGCAGCCGAGGTCGCGCAGGCGTTCCCAGGTCTCGTCGTCCTCGACGCCCTCGGCGACGACGAGCAGGCCGAGCGAGTGGGCGAGGTCGACGGTGCAGCGCACGATCTCGGCGTCCTCGGGGTCGACGGCCAGCCGGGCCACGAAGGAGCGGTCGATCTTCAGTTCGCTGACGGGCAGCCGCCGCAGGTGCACGAGCGAGGAGTAGCCGGTGCCGAAGTCGTCCAGGGACATCTTCACGCCGTGGCCGGTCAGCGCGTTGAGGGTGTCGGCGGCGCGCTGCGGGTCCTCCAGGAGGACGTGCTCGGTGATCTCGAGCTGGAGCGCTCCCGCCGGCACGCCGTGCCGGGCCAGGCGCGCCGCGACGGAGCCGGCGAAGCCGGGGCTGTGGACGTCGCGCGGGGAGACGTTGACCGCGACCGGCACGTACAGGCCCTGGGAACGCCACCGGGCGACCTGTCCGAGGGCGGTCTCCAGCACGTACTCGGTGAGGTGCGGCATCAGGCCGGAGGACTCGGCGATCGCTATGAACTCGTCCGGCGGGACCCTGCCGCGCTCCGGGTGCACCCAGCGGACCAGGGCCTCCATGCCCGCGACCTGTCCGTCGAAACGGACCTTGGGCTGGTAGTGGAGCTGGACCTCGTGGGCGTCCAGGGCCCGGCGCAGATCGCCCAGGAGTCCCAGCCGGTCGGGGGTGTTGGAGTCCCGCTTGGACTCGTAGACCTCGACGCCGGTGCGATCCCGTTTGGCCTGGTACATCGCCACGTCCGCCCGCCGCAGCAGCCCCTCGGCGTCGAGGGCGTGGTCGGGGAAGACGGCGACGCCCGCGCTGGCCTCCAGCACGAGGGTGAGCCCGTCGAGGTCGAGCGGCGAGCTGAGCGCGGAGACCAGACCGCGGGCGACCCGGGTCGCGGACGTCGTGGAGTCGGCGACCGGCAGTAACACGGCGAACTCGTCGCCACCGAGCCGCGCGGCCTCCGCCCCGCGCGGCAGGGCCAGCCTCAGCCGGTCGGCGATCTGCAGCAGCAGCCGGTCACCGGCAAGGTGGCCGAGAGTGTCATTGACCGATCGAAAACGGTCGAGGTCGATCAACATCAGGGCGGCGCGGGCGCCGACGCGCTCGGCGTCGTCCAGCGCGGTCCAGATGCGCTCCAGCAGCCACTGGCGGTTGGGCAGCCCGGTCAGCGGATCGCGCAACTGCTCCTCCGCCCGGGCCCTGGCTATCCACAGGGTGGAGTCGAGCGCGATCAACGGGATGGCGAACAGGGGCAGCAGAATCGGCCGGGCGTACACGACCACGCAGATCAGCGGCGCTATGCCGAGCAGCGCGACCGCGACCAGGCCCTGTCTGACCAGGGCGGTGCGGGCGACGGTGGGCAGTCCGGCGCGCGGGGTGTGCAGGTACCAGAGGAGGGTGCGGGTGACCAGGAGATACGCGGCGGCGGCCAGCACCACCTCGGCAGCGGTGTGCAGGCCCCAGGTGTCCGGGGTCGAGGGGGACTCGACGGACGGTACGGACCCGAAGAGGACCGGCACCAGCGCGCCGGCGCTGATACCGAGCAGGTCCACCGCGCCGTGCAGGACGCCCTGCCGCCAACGGCCCCGCCTGGCTATGCCGACCAGCACGACCACGGTGAGGCTGACCAGGCCGGCCGGGACCCAGCCGTAGAGCAGCAGCACCGCGAGGGTGACGGCGCTGCCCGAGCCGGTGCCGCCCCACCAGCGGGAGCGGCCCAGCACCACCAGGTGACCGACGATGATCCCGGTCAGTACGGCCAGCGACCAGCCGACCCGGCCGGACGGGAAGAGCGCGTGACCGCCGGTGAACGCCCGCAGGAAGCCGATGCCCAGCACGAACGCGGCCGCCGCGACGACCGCGGTGGGCAACGCGGGCCAGGACGGGTGGCGTTCGGTGTCCGCTCCGGACAGTCCGGTGCGGTGCGAGGGCAGTCCGGTGCCCGGCGAGGACGCCCGGGGACCGCGCGGCGACCGTCCTGGACCGTGCGGGGGCCGCCCGGGAGCGTGTCCGGCCGCAGGCCGTCCGACAGCCGCCTGTCCGGCGACCGGCGGTCCGGCTCCTCGCGCGTTCCCCGCGCGCGCGTCCGCGGTGTACGCCGCCGGGCGTCCTTGGCTGCCCGGATGCCCCGCGGGCCGTCCGCCCCCACGTCTGCGTCGTCCTACGGCCGCCACGCGGCGCAGGCCCAGGCGCAGCCGTGAGCCCGGGGCGGCGCTCTCGGTGGGTTCCATTCCCGTCCCTCTCACAGCCGGCGGTGCCCACGCCACACGGCTCGATGCCCGACTACCCTCAGCGGCTCCGTGGCAGAAAGCCCTTCCACGGCCCCGTCACGAACACAGGGATGCCCCGACCGCAGCTGGGCACGGCAGGCGCACATCCCAACAGTAGGCCGCAGAAGGCTTTCAGGGGCACCGGTCGCCGACGGTTGCCCGAATGCGCCCCAGCCACCCGTATGCATCTGGTATGCGCCGATCGGGTGGCCTCCCACCGCTACTCCTCGGCCTGGAGTGCCATGTCGGAGGCGGCTTCCGGCCCTTCGTCGAGAAGAACGGTGAAGCCCTCCTCGTTCAGAACCGGCACCTTGAGCTGCATCGCCTTGTCGTGTTTCGACCCGGGGTTGTCTCCCACGACGACGAAGGACGTCTTCTTCGAGACCGAACCGGTCACCTTCGCTCCCCGGGTCTGCAGCGCCTCCTTCGCGCCGTCCCGGGTGTAGTGCTCCAGGGTTCCGGTCACCACGACCGTCAGTCCCGCCAGCGGACGCGGTCCCTCGTCCTCGCCGGACCCCTCGTCCTCCATGCGGACACCGGCCGCCCGCCACTTGCGGATGATCTCGCGGTGCCAGTCCTCGGCGAACCACTGCTTGAGGGAGGCCGCGATGATGCCGCCGACGCCCTCGGTACCGGCCAGCTCCTCCTCGGTGGCCTGCTCGATCCGGTCGATGGACCGGAACTCCCGGGCCAGTGCCTCGGCCGCGACCGGACCGACGTGCCGGATGGACAGGCTGGTGAGGACCCGAGCGAGCGGACGTTCCTTGGCCGCCTCGATGTTCGCCAGCATCGCGACCGCGTTCTTCCTCGGCTCGCCCTCCTGGTTGGCGAAGACCGTGGCGATCTTCTCCTCGCCCGTCTTCGGGTCCCGCTTGGGCAGACCGCTGTCCTGGTCGAGGACGTACGCCTTGATGGGCAGCAACTGCTCGACGGTGAGGTCGAACAGGTCGCCCTCGTCCCTCAGTGGCGGCTCCTTCGGTTCCAGCGGCCTGGTGAGCGCCGCCGCGGCGACATAGCCGAAGTGCTCGATGTCCAGCGCCTTGCGGCCCGCGAGGTAGAACAACCGCTCCCTCAATTGGGCAGGGCAGGCACGGGCGTTGGGGCAACGCAGGTCGACGTCGCCCTCCTTCATCGCGCGCAGCGGCGTACCGCACTCCGGGCACTCGGCCGGCATCACGAACTCACGCTCACTGCCGTCACGCAGGTCGGCGACCGGGCCGAGGATCTCCGGGATGACGTCACCGGCCTTGCGCAGCACCACCGTGTCACCGATGAGGATGCCCTTGGCCTTGACCACGTCCTGGTTGTGCAGCGTGGCGAACTCCACCTCGGAACCGGCCACGGTGACCGGCTCGACCTGCGCGTACGGCGTGACCCTGCCCGTACGGCCCACGCCCACACGGATGTTGACCAGTTTGGTGTTGACCTCCTCGGGCGCGTACTTGTACGCGATGGCCCAGCGCGGGGCGCGCGAGGTGCTGCCGAGGCGGCCCTGGAGCGGGATCTCGTCGAGCTTGACCACCACTCCGTCGATCTCGTGCGCCACGGAGTGCCGGTTCTCGCCGTAGTGCGCGATGAACTCCCGTACGCCGGTGAGACCGTCGACGACCCTGTTGTGCGGGGAGGTGGGCAGCCCCCAGGTCTTCAGCAGGTCGTACGCCTCGGAGAGCCGGGACAGGCCGGTGAACCCCTCCAGGGCGCCGATGCCGTGGACGACCATGTGCAGCGGACGGCCGGCGGTGACGCGCGGGTCCTTCTGGCGCAGCGAACCCGCCGCCGCGTTCCGGGGGTTGGCGAAGGGCTTGTCACCGGCCGCCACCAGACGGGCGTTGAGCCCCTGGAACTTCTCCATCGGGAAGAAGACCTCGCCGCGGACCTCCACGAGGTCGGGGACCTCCGCGCCCTTCAGGCGGTCCGGGATCTCGGCGATCGTCCGCACGTTGGGCGTGATGTCCTCGCCGGTGCGGCCGTCGCCCCGGGTCGCCGCGCGGACCAGGCGTCCGCGCTCATAGGTGAGGTTGACGGCGAGGCCGTCGACCTTGAGCTCGCACAGGAAGTGGAACTTCTGCTCGCCCAGTTCCTTGTGGATGCGCTCGACCCAGGCGGCGAGGTCGTCGTCGTTGAAGGTGTTGTCGAGGGAGAGCATGCGCGAGACGTGCTGCACGGAGGTGAACTCCGTCGCGTACGCCCCGGCGACCTTCTGGGTCGGGGAGTCGGGCGTGCGCAGCTCCGGATGTTCCTCCTCCAGTGCCTCCAACTCCCGCAGCAGCCGGTCGAACTCGGCGTCGCTGATGACGGGCGCGTCGTTCACGTAGTACCGGAAGCGGTGCTCCTCGATCTGCTCAGCGAGCCTGGCGTGCTGTTCCCGTGCCTCGGCCGGCACGCTCGTCGTCTCCGCCTGCTTGTCACCCGCCACCGTGTGTCCTCCCGTTACTCTGGGTTGTCCGCCAGGGACCTCGCCGCCCGGACGCAGTGCGCGTAGGCCCTGCGCGCGTACTCCGGGGAGGCCCCCGCGAGTCCGCACGCCGGAGTGACCGTGACCGCCTCCGGGAGAAGGCCCGGCCGCAGCCCCAGCCTGCGCCACAGCGTTCTGACACCCATGACGCTACCGGCAGGGTCTGACAATGGGCCGTCCGTGCCCGGCACGACCCCGGTGAACAGCCGGGTGCCGCTCTCCACCGCCTCCCCGATCACTTCGTCGTCACGCTCGGTGAGAAGCGAGAAGTCGAAGGAGATCGCCTGCGCGCCCGCCCGGCGCAGCAGGGCGAACGGCACGTCCGGCGCGCACGAGTGGACCACGACGGGCCCGCCGTCGTGCACCCCGACGACGTCCCGGAGCGCGGCCTCGACCAGCTGCCGGTCCACCGCGCGGTGGGTGCGGTAGCCGCTGGCGCTGCGCACCCGGCCGCGCAGGACGTCGGTGAGGGACGGCTCGTCGAGCTGGAGGACGAGCCGTGCGCCGGGCACCCGGCGCCGCAGCTCGTCGAGGTGCAGACGCAGCCCCTCGGCGAGCGATGCGGTGAGGTCACGGCAGGCGCCGGGGTCGGAGAGGGCGGCCTCCCCGTTCCTCAGCTCCACCTGGGCGGCGAGCGTCCACGGACCCACGGCCTGCACCTTCAGCGGGCCCTCGTACCCCTGGGTGAACTCCTCCAGCGCGTCGAGGTCCTCACCCAGCCAGGAGCGGGCCCGCTTGGTGTCCCGCCCCGGCCGGTCCCCGATCCGCCAGCCGCTGGGCTCCACGCGTGCGTACAGCTCGACGAGCATCCCGGCGGTCCGTCCGATCATGTCCGCACCGGGCCCCCGGGCGGGCAGTTCGGGCAGGAACGGAAAGTTCTCGAAGCTTCCGGTGACGGTCTTGACGGCCTCGCGGGCGTCCTCGCCCGGCATCGACCCGATCCCGGTCGCGGCCCCGAACCTGAACTGGCTGTTATCGCTCACCGGAGAAGCGTACGGAACGGTCCGGGGGTCCCGCGTCCCGGTCCGTACGCCCGTGGGGTCAGCGTCCCGGCCGTACCGTCAGATCGTTGACCTCCGCGTCCCCGGGCAGGTCGAGGGCCATGAGGATGGTCGTGGCGACCGACTCGGGGTCGATCCACCGGCCGGGGTCGTAGTCCTTGCCCTCCTGCTGGTGGACCTTGGCCTGCATGGGGCTGGCGGTGCGGCCGGGGTAGACCGAGGTGACGCGGACGCCGTTGTCGTGCTCCTCGTGGCGCAGCGAGTCGGCGAGCGCCTTCAGGCCGTGCTTGGAGGCCGCGTAGGCGGACCACTGGGCGTGGGCGTTCAGCCCGGCGCCGGAGTTGACGAAGACCACGTGGCCCCGGCTCGCGCGGAGCTGGGGCAGGAAGTGACGGGTGAGTTCGGCGGGGGCGACGAGGTTGACGTCGAGCTGGTGCCGCCAGGTCTTCGGGGTCAGCTCGCCGACCGTGCCGAGGTCGACGACGCCGGCGATGTGCAGCAGGGAGTCCACCCGGTCCGGGAGCGACTGGTGGGAGAAGGCCCAGCTGAGCCTCTCGGGTTCCGCCAGGTCGCCGACGAGGGTCCGCGCCCCGGGGAACGCGGCCGCCAGCTCCTTCGCCCGCCCCGCCTCACGCGCGTGCAGTACGAGTTCGTCCCCCCTCGCGTGCAGCCTGCGGGCGACGGCCGCGCCGATGCCGGAGCCCGCTCCGGTGATCACATGTGTAGCCATGCCGCCATGTTCGCATCACCGGCGGGTCACTCGATGCCCCGGCTCTCCTCGAGGAACGCCATCGCCCCCACAGGGTCTTCGGCGAAGAACACCAGGTCGGTGAGGGCGCGGGGCAGGAAGCCCTCGTCCTCCATCCGGCGGAACTGCGTCTTGAGGCCGTCGTAGAAGCCCGCGGTGTTCAGCAGGACCACCGGCTTGTCCGTGTGCCCGTGCTTCTTCAGCTCCAGGATCTCGGTGGCCTCGTCCAGCGTGCCGGTACCGCCCACCATGATCACCACCGCGTCGGCCTTCTCGAGGAGCAGGCGCTTGCGCTCCGCCAGGTCGGGGGCGATCACCATCTCGTCGGCACCCCGGCGCGCCTTCGCCGCCAGGAACTCCACCGAGACGCCGAGGAGCCGCCCGCCCGCCTCCTGCACCCCGTCGGCGACGACCTTCATCAGGCCGACGTCGGAACCGCCCCACACCAGGGTGTGGCCGCCCTTGCCCAGCAGTCGGGCGAACTCCCGCGCGGGGCCCGTGTAGCGCTCGTCGAGGTCGGCCGCGGAGAGGAAGACGCAAATGTTCACGGACCCACGATACGGGCCCGGTCGGACACCGCGGTGAGCCGCATCCTGGACTGCCGGTGCGGCAGTTCCTCCCAGTCCTCCATGAACCGTGCCGACAGACCGTGCTCGGCGGCCAGTCCGACGAGCGTCTCGGTCCGGTAGTAGAAGTCCTCGTGCAGGACGTGGTGCTCCTCGCCCTCCGTGCGGTCGAACGTGAAGTCGAAGAACCCGCCCGGGGCGAGCACCCTGCCGACGTGCGCGAAGCACTCCTCGATGACGTGCCGGGGCGAGTGGGAGAAGACACTGTGCGCGTGCACGACGTCGAAGTGCCCGGCGGGCAGGAAGGCGAAGGTCAGATCGTCGGCGAGGGCCAGATGGGGCAGCTTCGCCTGGAGCCCCTCGCGCACCACGGTGTCCTGGGCGGCCAGCAGGATGTGCGGCGAGATGTCGATGCCGTAGTAGTGGCCGGTTTCGAGGTGGTCGATGAAAAGACGCCCGGCGCGCAGGTTGCCGCAGCCGATCTCCAGCATCCGGTGCTGCGGGCTCAGGCCGTGCCCGACCAGGTAGTCGAACTGCATCCGGCCGATGCGGGCCCATTTTTCCCTCGAGGGGTTGTGCCCCACCGCCGCCTCGACACTGCGGGCCGCGTCGGAGGCCATCACGGCCCGGTAGTAGGAGATGTGGTCGCGGTGCCGCAGCCGCAGCCGGGCGTCGCGCAGCAGCCGCCGGACGTGGCGGGGGACGCGCCGCGGATGCCGCACGGCGTAGCGGACCTGGTGGGCGAGGGTGCTGCGGTTGCGGCCGGCGTCCTCGGCTCTCATGGTGCCTCCTGGGGAAGAAGTCGGCTTCAGCGTGCGCTGTATCCGTCGACCCGGCCACCCGAGAGGAGCGCGGACCGTGACCAGTGGACACCGCATCACCGTCGAACGGAGCGACCGACACGTGCGCGTGGTGCACGGCGGGGAGGTCCTGGCCGAGAGCGACCGGGCACTGGTGCTGCGCGAGACGGGTTGTCCCGCCCGGTACTACATCCCGCCCGAGGACGTACGGCTCGACCTGTTGACCCCGTCCGGGACCCACTCCCACTGCCCCTTCAAGGGCACCGCGTCCTACTGGTCGCGCCCGGACGCGGCCGATCTCGTCTGGGCCTACCCGGACCCGCAGCCCGCCGTCGGCGACATCAAGGACCACCTGTGTTTCTACGACGTGGAAGTCCGATGATCGGATAGAAGGGTTGCGATCGACGGACGCGCGGCCCGCCTCACCCATGATCGGGCCGCGGTGCGGCAGTCTGCGGGGATATGGACAAGAACATCGTTTCGCGTGACGGCACCCTCATCGCCCACGAGAGCGCCGGACGGGGCTCCGTGGTCGTCCTCGTCAGCGGCGCGATGTCGACGGGTGCCACGGTGGCGCCGCTCGCCGCACCCCTCTCGGAGCGGTTCCGGGTCGTCGTCTACGACCGCCGGGGCCGCGGCGCGAGTGGGGACACCCTGCCGTACGCGGTGGAACGCGAGGTGGAGGACCTGGCGGCGCTGATCGCGGCGACGGGCGGGGAGGCATCGCTGTACGGCGTCTCCTCAGGCGGCGCGCTGGCGCTGCGCGCGGCGGCGAGCGGGCTGCCGGTGCGGCATGTCGCCGTGTACGAGACGCCGTACGCGATGTCCGAGGAGCACCTGCGCGAGCGCGCCCAGTACACCGAGCGCCTGACGCAGGCACTCGCCGAGGGGCGCCGCGGGGACGCCGTGGAGCTGTTCCTCCGTCTCACCGGACTGAGCGAGGCGGTGATCCAGGGCGCCCGGCAGTCCCCCCTGTGGGCGGGGATGGAGTCGATGGCGCCGAGCCTCGCCCACGACGACGCCGTCATGGGCGACGGCGGTGTCCCCGTGGAACTGCTGGCGTCGATCCCCGTACCGGTGCTGTCCATCGCGGGCGACGCGAGCCCGGCCTGGATGCGCGAGGCCGCCCGGGCCATCGCGGACGCCGCCCCCCGGGGCACCTGCCGGACCCTGGCCGGCCAGACCCACATGGTCGAACCGGACGTCCTGGCCCCGGTCCTGGCGGACTTCTTCGCCCGCTGAGGCCCCGAACGGCACTGCCGCCAGGCGGCGAGCACGGGCAGCCCGGGCGGCCGGGGCCCGGCGCCGCCTGCCGCACAGCCTCCTGACGGAGGATCACCCCCGCTCTTCGTCCGGAGACGTGCACCGGCGGAAAACGGCGTGGCCGCGGGGTTCGGTGGGTCGGTATCGTCCGGTCTTCCGATCAGCCGTTTGTGCGGCTCTCGACATGCGGGGAGCGATGGCGATGACCGTCCGACAGGCGACGACGACCCTGTGGCGCCCGACGGGCCCGAAGGAACTGGAGCTGGTCCGGGAACTGAACTGGCGTGCCTGGCCGCCGCGTCTGCCCGAGCAGCCGATCTTCTATCCGGTTCTCGACGAGGACTACGCGATCAGGATCGCCAGGGACTGGAACGTCAAGCACGACGGCGCCGGCTTCGTCACCCGCTTCGAGGTCGAGTCGGAGTTCCTCGCCCGGTATCCCGTGCAGCAGGCGGGTGGGCGGACCATTCTCGAACTGTGGGTTCCGGCCGAGGAACTGGACGAGTTCAACGCCCACATCGTCGGTGAGATCCGACTGGTCCACGAATTTCACGAATTCGCCGCATCAGCGCAGAGCCACTGACGGGGCGAAGAGACCGTGACGGGCGGGTGCACGCGTGGGCAGCCGCCGTGACGACGGTCCTGCGGCCGGCAGGACGGCTCTTCCCGAAAGACGTGAGCACTTCGGTCCTCACTGTCGCTTCGGCGCTCATTCGAGCATCGAAGCGACAGTCGGCCGCCGACTGCTCGCGGTTCTCGGCGGGCTCACCGTGCCGCCCCCGTCGGAGGCCCCGGGGTCAGACCGCCGTGGGGGTCCTCGTCGTGCGGGACGTGGTGGCGATGGTGGCGGAGCCGACGACGCGGGTGCCCGCGTAGAGGACGATGGCCTGGCCGGGGGCGACGCCGCGCACCGGATCCGTGAACGACACCTCCAGGGTGCCGTCGACGAGTTCGGCGGTGACCTCGGTCTCGTCGCCGTGGGCGCGGAGCTGGGCGGTGTAGGTGCCGGGGCCGGTCGGGGCGGTGCCGCACCAGCGGGGGTTGATCGCGGTGAGGGCGCCGACGTCGAGGGCGTCCGCGGGGCCGACGGTGACGGTGTTGGTCACCGGGGAGATGTCGAGGACGTAGCGGGGCTTGCCGTCGGGGGCGGGGGTGCCGATCCGCAGGCCCTTGCGCTGGCCGATGGTGAAGCCGTACGCGCCCTCGTGCGTGCCGACCTTGCTGCCGGACTCGTCGACGATGTCACCCTCGGCCCGGCCCAGGCGGTTCGCGAGGAAGCCCCGGGTGTCGCCGTCGGCGATGAAGCAGATGTCGTGCGAGTCGGGCTTCTTGGCGACCGCGAGTCCACGCCGCTCGGCCTCCGCGCGGATCTCCTCCTTGGTGGTGACCGTGTCGCCGAGCGGGAACATGGCGTGGGCGAGCTGCCGGTCGTCCAGCACGCCCAGGACGTACGACTGGTCCTTGGCCATGTCGGAGGCGCGGTGCAGCTCCCGCGTGCCGTCGGACAGGGTGACCACGCGCGCGTAGTGGCCGGTGGCCACGGCGTCGAAGCCGAGGGCCAGGGCCTTGTCCAGCAACGCGGCGAACTTGATCTTCTCGTTGCAGCGCAGGCACGGGTTGGGGGTGCGGCCCGCCTCGTACTCGGCGACGAAGTCCTCCACCACGTCCTCACGGAAGCGGTCGGCGAGGTCCCACACGTAGAACGGGATGCCGATCACGTCGGCGGCGCGGCGGGCGTCGCGCGAGTCCTCGATGGTGCAACAGCCCCGCGCGCCCGTGCGGAAGGATTGGGGGTTCGCGGAGAGCGCGAGGTGGACGCCGGTCACGTCGTGTCCCGCTTCGGCGGCACGGGCGGCGGCCACGGCGGAGTCGACTCCGCCGGACATGGCGGCCAGCACCCGGAGGGGGCGGGGGCGGGAGCGGGAGGGCTGCGGGATCTCAGTCATAACCCCTCCAGGGTACGGGGCACGGGAACCGGGGCCACCGGATATCCGTTGTTGCCGACATGGGGGAGAGAAGAGCTTCCAAGGACGGCGACCGGCGCATCGGGCGGCGCGCTCTGATCGTCGGCGGGGTGGCGGCCGCCGCGGGCACCGCCGTGCTGGCGCGGGACGAGCTGGGCCGCCTGTGGTGGCGCGTGCCCGGGGTCGAGAAGCCGCGCGAGCCGGGCGCGGTCGACTTCTCGGACGCCCGCTGGGTCGCGGCCTCGGACGCCAACTGGCGGCGCGCGGACCGGCCCGACGACTACGGCGTCGACATGGTGATCGTCCATGTCACCCAGGGCAGCTTCGACAGCGCGGTGCGGGCGTTCCAGGATCCCGGGCACCGGGCGGCCACGCACTACATCGTCGGGCAGGACGGGCGGATCACCCAGATGATCCGCGAGCTCGACGTGGCGTACCACGCGGGAAACCGCGACTACAACGAGCGCAGCGTCGGCATCGAGCACGAGGGGTTCGTGGACCGGCCGCAGGACCTCACGGACGAGATGTACGAGGCCTCGGCCCGGCTCACGGCCCGGATCTGCGCGCGCTACGACATACCCGTCGACCGGAAGCACATCATCGGCCACATCGAGGTGCCGGGGACGGATCACACCGACCCGGGCCCGCACTGGGACTGGGACCGCTACATGAAGCTCGTACGTCAGGCGCGCACGGCGACGGCCTGACCCCGCCGCCCGAAAAAAGGATAAAAAATCTCATTCCGGACTCTTCCCTCCAGCGGTGGACGTTCTACTATGAGAACAGGCCTACGAGACGAGTGAGGGAGTTCGACCGGAGTAGCCGACTTCAGCGTGAGGTTGCGGCTTCCGCTGGTGCCGACATCGACGGTCGGGCTGAGAGGCCGGAAGGTCCCAGGACCGGAAGGCGACCCCTAGTCACCTGATCCGGGTCATACCGGCGAAGGGAACCCGCCTCGTAGGTCGTTGTCGTGCCCGGGGGACCTAGGGCCTGTCCGGCCTGATCCGCCGGACAGGCCCTAGGTCAGCCCCGCCGCCCGGGCCCGTTCCACCACCGGGCCGATGGTCTTGGCCAGGGCTTCGACGTCGGTCCGGGTGGAGGTGTGGCCGAGGGAGAAGCGGAGGGTGCCGCGGGCCAGGTCCGGGTCGGTGCCGGTGGCCAGGAGGACGTGGCTGGGCTGGGCGATGCCCGCCGTGCAGGCGGAACCGGTGGAGCATTCGATGCCCTGGGCGTCGAGCAGGAGCAGCAGGGAGTCGCCCTCGCAGCCGGGGAACGTGAAATGGGCGTTGGCCGGGAGCCGCCCCCCGGGCGAGGGGTCGCCGCCGAGGACGGCGTCCGGGACGGCCTCGCGGACCGCGGCGACCAGGTCGTCGCGGAGGGCTCCGATCTCGCGGGCGAACCACTCCTGCTGCTCGGCGGCCAGTCGGCCGGCCACCGCGAAGGAGGCGACCGCGGGCACGTCGAGCGTGCCGGAGCGCACGTGGCGCTCCTGACCGCCGCCGTGCAGCACCGGTACGGGGGTGTGCTCGCGGCCCAGGACCAGCGCCCCGATGCCGTACGGGCCGCCGATCTTGTGGCCGGACACGGTCATCGCGGCGAGCCCCGAGGAGGCGAAGTCCACGGGCACCTGGCCGAAGGCCTGGACCGCGTCGGAGTGCAGCGGAACGCCGAACTCAGCGGCGACCTCGGCGAGTTCACGGACCGGCAGCAGCGTGCCGATCTCGTTGTTCGCCCACATCACGGTGGCCAGTGCCACGTCGTCGGGGTTGCGGGCGATCGCCTCGCGCAGCGCGTCCGGGTGGACCCGGCCGTAGGGGTCGACCGGCAGGTACTCGACGGTGGCGCCCTCGTGCTCGCCGAGCCAGTGCACGGCGTCGAGGACGGCGTGGTGCTCGACGGGGCTCGCGAGGACGCGGGTGCGGGCCGGCTCCGCGTCACGGCGGGCCCAGTACAGGCCCTTCACCGCGAGGTTGTCGGCCTCGGTCCCGCCGGAGGTGAGCACCACCTCGCTGGGGCGGGCGCCGAGGGCTTCGGCGAGGGTTTCGCGGGCCTCCTCGACGCTCCGGCGGGCGCGCCGGCCGGCCGCGTGCAGGGAGGAGGCGTTGCCGGTGACGCTCAGGTGCGCGGTGAGTGCCTCGACTGCCTCGGGAAGCATCGGGGTGGTCGCGGCGTGGTCGAGGTATGCCATGGTGAGGCCGATTCTACGGGCCTCGCCCGGCGGACCCGGGGCGCGGTCGACCGGGAAACGACACCGGCTCGAGCGCCCCGGCCCAGAGGCCCCTCCGAACGGCGTCGCTCACCTGCGGGAACACCGACCGGGCCGGCAGATCCGCGACGCCGAGGCCGAGGGTGACATCGATGAGTCGAGGACAATCGGACCCCGCAGCCCCGGCGCGGTGTCCGCCGGGCCCCTCAGGGCAGCCGCACGCGGGCGAGCTGGCGGGACTGGGCCACCAGCCGGTCCGCGCTGTCCCAGACCTCGGCGTCCTCCTCCAGGAAGCCTCCGGCGAGGTTGCGAGTGGTGATCGACACCCGCAGCGGGCCGGGCGCCGGGCGGGAGCGGACGTGCGCCGTCAGCTCGACCGTGGGGACCCAGCCGGTGAGCCCGAGCTCGAAGGCGGTGGGCGGCAGCGCGTCCACCGCGAGCAGCAGGGAGAACGGGTCGGCGTCCCGGCCGTCGGCGAGCCCGAACCAGGCCCGCATCTCCCCCTTGCCGGAGGGCTGCCCGAGGGCCCAGCCGAGGGTCGACGGGTCGAGCTTGAGCATCAGCCGCTCGGTGATGGCGGAGCTGCCGTCGACGGGGGTCGGACCGTCCTCGGGGCCGAAGCACTGCTCCACGGGCGGCAGCGCGGGCGGCCGGGCCGCCGTGCGGACGTCATCGGGGAGGGTGTCCAGGTCGCCGTAGGAGGCCAGTACGCGGATGCGTTCGACCTCGCGGCCCTCCTCGTCGTACTGCAGGAGGGACGCCTGACCGGTCGACAGGGTGCGCCCGGTGCGCACGGTCTCGGTGCGGACGACCCCCGGACCCGGCCGGGAGGCGGTCAGGTAGTGCGCGGAGATGGTGAACGGGTCCGGGTGCGGCAGGGCGTCGGCGAGGGCGCGGCCCAGGACGGCCAGCAGATAGCCGCCGTTGACGGCGTTGATGATCGTCCAGCCGGCGGAGAGGTCGACGTCGTAGACGCCCGGCTCGCGGAACGCCACCGCGGTGTCGCGGTCGAACTCGCTGTCACCGACGGTGGCCCGGGTCGCGACCTGGGCGGAGGCTGCTTC
This sequence comes from Streptomyces sp. NPDC050388, assembly GCF_040655635.1. NCBI lineage: Bacteria > Bacillati > Actinomycetota > Actinomycetes > Kitasatosporales > Streptomycetaceae > Streptomyces > Streptomyces sp. NPDC050388. The sequence goes on along the minus strand of NZ_JBFAKH010000032.1, from coordinate 39,893 downwards.
TGACATGGATGAAGAGTACAAGAAGTAGCTACTAAGCGGTAGCTTTGTCGAACGGTCTCCCCCTCTCCCGCACCGGCCCTTCCTACTCCTCTTCGCGGGCCGTCGAACGCCGCTGCCACGCGCGGGGCGCACGCCAGTGGTACCGCAGCGCCAGCAGCCGCAGCGTGAACGCCGTGAGCACGGCAAGGGTGCTGGTGAACGCGTTCAGCGCGTCGAAGCGGAGGCACAGCGCCGCCATGGTCGCTCCGACCATCGCCGGTACCGCGTAGAGATCACGGTCCCAGCGCAGCAGCGAGGGCACCTCGTTGGCGAGCACGTCCCGCACCACGCCGCCGCCCACCGCGGTGACCAGGCCGAGGCAGGCGGAGGAGGTCGCGCTGAGCCCGTAGTCGTACGCCTTGGCGGTGCCGACGACGCAGAACAGACCGAGCCCGGCGGCGTCGAAGAAACTGATGGCGTTCTGGATGCGCTCCACGTGCGGATGCAGGAAGAACACCAGCGCCACGGCGAGCAGCGGGGTGACGAAGTACCCCAGGTCCGTGAAGGCGGCGGGCGGCACGGCGCCGATGACCACGTCACGGAAGAGTCCGCCGCCGAGGGCGGTGGCCTCCGCGAGGACCGCGATGCCGAAGACATCGAGGTTCTTGCGAACGGCCATCAGGGCGCCCGAGATCGCGAAGACGAAGATGCCGATCAGGTCGAGCGCGTGCAGGAGGGACGGGCTGAAGAGTTGCTGGAGCACCCTCACATTCTGACCCAGCAAGAACCCCTCGCCTTACAAACCAAGGCGAGGGGTTCGGTGCACATCGGCGAACGCGCGGCAGAGGCTAAACGGCCTTCTTCGCCGCGCCCTTCTCCTCCGCGGGGGCCTCCGGCTCCTCCGCGGACTCGTTCTCCGCGGACGCCTTCTCCGCGGACTCGGGCTCGTTCTCCTCCGCGGACTCGTTCTCCTCCGCGGACGCCTTCTCCGCGGACTCCGGCTCGGCCTCCTCCGGCGAGGTCTCGGGCTTCTCCGCCGCGCTCTCCTTCACCGGCTCCCCGGACTGCTCCGGCACCGTCACGTCATCGGAACCCACCGACGGCGGGGCGTCCTCGACGCCCTCGCGGGTCGCCGACACCACCTCGCCCTGGCTCCGCTTCAGCGTCCCGGCCGCGATCTCGGCGGTGTAGTGGCAGGCCACCCGGTGACCGCCGCCGACGTCCTTCAGTTCCGGCCGTTCGGTCGCGCACCGCTCGGCCTGCGCCCAGGGGCAGCGGGTGTGGAAGCGGCAGCCGCTGGGCGGGTTCGCCGGGGAGGGCAGGTCACCGGTGAGCAGGATGCGCTCGCGCTTGTCCTCCACCTCCGGGTCCGGCACCGGCACCGCCGACATCAGGGCCTTGGTGTACGGGTGCTTGGGCTCGGCGTACAGCGCGTCGCTCGGTGCCTCCTCGACCAGCGACCCGAGGTACATCACGCCGATCGTGTCGGAGATGTGCCGGACCACCGCGAGGTCGTGGGCGATCACCAGGTAGGTCAGACCGAGCTCCTCCTGGAGGTCCTCCAGCAGGTTGATGACCTGGGCCTGGACCGACACGTCGAGCGCGGAGACCGGCTCGTCGCAGATGATCACGTCCGGTTCGAGGACGAGGGCGCGGGCGATGCCGATGCGCTGGCGCTGACCGCCGGAGAACTCGTGCGGGTAGCGGGCGAGCGCGTTGGAGGGCAGGCCGACCTTGTCCAGGATCGACTTGATCTTCTCCCGGCGCTCCTCCTGGTCCTTGCCGATGCCGTGGGCGACCATGCCCTCGGACAGGATCGACTCGATGTTCTGCCGGGGGTTGAGCGAGCCCAGCGGGTCCTGGAAGACCATCTGGAGCCGGCGCCGGAAGCGGCGCATCTCCTCACCGGGCAGCTTCGCCAGGTCGGTGCCGTCGAGGACGACGGACCCCTCGGTGATGTCCACCAGCCGCAGCACCGACCGCCCGAGGGTGGTCTTGCCGCAGCCGGACTCGCCGACCAGGCCGTAGGTCTCGCCGGCCTCGACCTTCAGGGACACCCCGTCCACGGCGTAGACGTGGCCGACCGTACGGTCGAACAGCACGCCCTTCTTGATGGGGAAGTGGACCTTGACGCCGTCCAGTTCGAGCAGGCTCATGCGGGGACCTCCTCGGCCTTCGCGTCGTCGAGCACGGGGTTGACGCACCGCGCCTGGTGACCGGCGGCACGCGGCTCGGTGAGCTGCGGGGTGCCGGTCAGGCAGTCCATCTCGTACCGGTCGCAGCGGGGCGCGAAGGCGCAGCCGTCGGCCCAGGCGATGCGGTCGTTGATGGAACCGCGGATGGGCTTGAGGGACTCTCCCCGGGGCGAGTCCAGACGCGGGATGGAGCCCAGCAGTCCGTGCGCGTAGGGGTGGGTGGGGTGGGCGAACAGCTCGCGGCGCCCGGCGGACTCCACGACCTTGCCCGCGTAGAGCACGTTGACCTGGTCGCAGAGGCCGGCGACCACGCCGAGGTCGTGGGTGATCATCAGCAGGGCGGTGCCCTCCTGGTCCACGAGTTCCTTGAGCAGCTCCAGGATCTGCGCCTGGATGGTCACGTCGAGGGCCGTGGTGGGCTCGTCGGCGATGAGCATGCGCGGGGCGCAGGCCACCGCCATGGCGATCAGCGCGCGCTGGCGCATGCCGCCGGAGAGCTGGTGCGGGTACTCCTTGAGCCGCCGGGTCGGGTCGGGGATGCCGACCCGGTCCAGCAGGTGGGCGGCCTCCTTGCGGGCGGCCTCGCCCTTCATCCCGCGGTGGCGCTCCAGGATCTCGGTGACCTGCACGCCGACCGGGACGACCGGGTTGAGCGAGGACAGCGGGTCCTGGAAGATCATCGCCATTTCGCTGCCGCGCAGGTTGCGGCGGGCGGACGGGTTCATGGTGAACAGGTCCGTGCCGTCGAACACGGCGCGGCCGCCGACCTTGAGGCCCTTGGCCGGGAGCAGGCCCATCAGGGCCAGGGAGGTGACGGACTTTCCGCAGCCGGACTCGCCGACCAGGCCCACGACCTGGCCCTGGTCGACCTCGAAGGAGACACCGTCGACCGCTCGGGACTCCTTGCGGCCGCGGCCGCCGAAGGTGACGGTCAGTTCGTCGACTGTGAGCAGAGACATGGTGGTTCAGCCCTTCAGCTTCGGGTCGAGGGCTTCCCGCATGGCCTCGCCGAGGAGGGTGAAGCCGAGGGCGGTGATGATGATGCCGACGGCGGGGTAGACCGACATCAACGGCGCGTTGTCGAAGAAGCGCTGCGCCTGGGTGAGCATGACGCCCCACTCGGGGATCGCCGGGTCGGGGTTGCCCAGGCCCAGGTAGGACAGGGCGGCCGCCTCGATGATCGCGGTGGCCAGGGAGAGCGTGGCCTGCACGATCACCGGGCTGAGCGAGTTGGGGATGATCTGCGAGACGACGATGCGCCGCTTGCGCACGCCCAGGGACTGGGCCGCGAGCACGTAGTCCGCGCCGCCCTGCGCCAGCATGGAGCCGCGCAGGAGCCGGGCGAACACCGGGATCTGGACGACACCCACCGCGATCATCACGGTGGTCAGCGACTGGCCCATCACCGCGGCGATGGACGCGGCCAGCAGCAGCGAGGGCAGCGCCAGCATCATGTCGATGAAGCGCATGATGACGGAGTCGACGCGCTTCCCGGCGTCGCCGCCGAGGGTGGCCGCGGCTCCGGAGAGGCCGCCGATCAGGAAGCCGATGATCAGACCGATCAGCGTGGAGACGACGCCGACGAGCAGCGTCTGACGGGCGCCGATCAGCATCCGGGAGAACATGTCCCGGCCGAGGTGGTCGAGTCCGAACCAGTTCTCACCGCGCGGGCCGACGAACTTGCCCTGGTTGGGGAAGACCTCGCCCCGCCAGGTCTGGGCGGTCGCTGCGTACGGCGCAAGGTAGGGGCCGACGATCGCGAGGACGATGAACAGGGCGATGACGACCGCGCCGATGATCGCCATCTTGCTGCGCCGGAGGCGGCGGAAGGCTTCCTTCCACAGGCTGGCGCCGGTGCCGGTCTCCTTGGTCGCGGTCAGTTCCGCGAGCCGCTGGATCTTCTCGGTCTTGGTGGCGACACTCATGTCAGTACACCCGCACTCTCGGGTCGATGAGGCTGTACGCCACGTCCACCAGCAGGTTGATCAGGACATACACCAGCGCGATGAACATGATGAACCCGACGAGCACGGGGTAGTCGCGGCCGTTGATCGCGGTCCGGATGAAGGAACCGATGCCGCCGAAGGAGAACACGGACTCGGTGAGGACGGCGCCGGACAGCAGGGAGCCGGTGAGCAGGCCGACCGCGGTCACCACGGGGAGCATCGCGTTGCGCAGCACGTGCCGGCCGCGGACGACGCTCCGCTTGAGGCCCTTGGCCTCGGCGGTGCGGACGTAGTCCTCGTCCTGCACCTCGAGGACGCTGGCGCGGGTCATGCGCACGATGACGGCGAGCGGGATGGAGGACAGGGCGAGGGAAGGCAGGATCAAGTGCATGATCGCGTCCCAGGCGGCGTCGAACTCCCCGGTGAGAACACCGTCCAGGACCGCGAAGCCGGTCACGCTGGTGGCGTCGATGCCGGTGTCCTGGCGTCCGTAGCTGGGGAAGATCCCGAGTTCGACGGCGAAGAGCTGCTTGAGGATCAGGGCCAGGAAGAAGACCGGGATACAGATGCCGACGAGCGATCCGGAGACCGCGGTGACGTCGAGCCAGCCGCCGCGGTGGCGGGCGGCGAGGTAGCCGAGCGGGATGCCGACGGCCACGGCGATGAGGATCCCGAGGAGGGCCAGTTCCACGGTGGCGGGGAAGCGCAGGACGAACTCGTCCCACACCGGCTGTCCGGTCTGGGTGCTGGTACCCAGGTCGAGTTCGGCGATGCGCTTGAGGAAGCGCCAGTACTGGACGTGGACGGGCTGGTCCAGCCCGAGCGCACGGTTGATGCGCGCCACCTCGGCCTCGGTGGCCTTTTCCCCCAGGATCGCTGAGGCCGGTCCGCCGGGCAGCCGGTCGAGCCACAGGAAGAGCAGAACCGACAGGCCGAGCAGCGTGGGTATGAGCTGGAGCAGTCTTCGTACGACGAGACGCAGCACCCCGCATGCCCCTTTCTTGCGTGATGTCTTACATGAATGGACCCGCCCGGCCGCCGAGTTGCGACGGCCGGGCGGACCCCCCGTTTATCTTTTCCTGCTGCCTGCTGCCTACTTGAACGAGGCCTCGGCGAACACTTCCTGCGTCAGCGGGGAGACGTTCGGCGGGTTCACGTTCTTGGCGAAGGCGATGGCCGGCGGGGAGGACGAGATCGGGACACCCGGCAGGTAGTCCATGACGACCTCGTTGGCCTTCGTGTACGCGGCGATGCGCTCGTCGTGCTTGCCGAGCTTCGAGCCGGCGTTCACGGCGTCGAAGACCTTCTTGTCCTTGAAGCCCCACTGCTTGTCGTACCCGGCGAACCAGGTGCCGATGAAGTTGAAGCCGTCGTTGAAGTCACCGGTCCAGCCGAGCATGTGCAGGTCGCAGGAGCCCGACTCGGTGGCGTCCAGGTAGTCCGGGGCCCACTTCATCGCCTTGGGCGTGACGGTGATGCCGGACTTCTCCAGGTCGGCCTTCATCAGCTCGAACAGGTCCTGCGGGGCAGGCATGTACGGGCGGGTGACCTCGGTCGGGTAGCAGAAGTCGACCTTCAGCTTCTCCTGACCGGCCTTCTTCAGGAGCTTCTTGGCGGCGTCCGTGTCGAAGGGGTACTGCTTGACGCCCTTGGAGTAGCCCTCGATCGTGTCGGGCATGAACTGGTCGGCGACCTTGCCGCCCTCGGGCAGCTGGGTCTTGACCAGGTTCTCCTTGTCGATCGACTGCGCGATCGCCTGGCGGACTTCCTTCTTCTTGAGCGCGGGGTTGGCCTCCTGGCTCATGCCCACGTAGAAGAGGTTGAAGACGCCACGGGTCGGGACGACGTAGCCCTCCTTCTCGAGGGTCTTGACGTCGGCCGGCGCGACCAGGTCGTAGCCGTCGATGTCACCGGCCTGGAGCGCCTGGCGGCGGCCCTCCTCGGTGTCGATGGTACGGAAGACCAGGTTCTTGACCTTGGCCTTCTCACCCCAGTAGTCGTCGAAGCGCTCGAGGGAGACTTCCTTGTTGCCCTTGTTCCACTTCGTGATCTTGTACGGGCCGGTACCGGCGACCGTGCCGGCCTCCTGGCTGTACTTGGGGTACGTGATGGCGTCGCCCTTGGCGGAGGCGTCCTGCTTCTTGTACTCCTCGATCGCCTTCGGCGAGTGGATCGCCAGGGCGTTGAGGGAGAAGCCGCCGGGGAGGTTGGCGGAGGGCTCCTTGACCTCGATGACGGCGGTGTTCTCGTCCTTCGCGGTGCAGGACTTGTAGTTCGCCTCGGGCGTCTCCTTGTCCTCGTTCTTCGCGAAGCCGCCCATGATGGTCTGCCAGTAGTAGGAGACCGCGCTGGACTGGTAGGTGCCCGTCCAGTTGAACCAGTGGTCGTAGTTGGCGCAGACGGCCTCGGCGTTGAACGCCTCGCCGTCGTGGAACTTCACGCCCTTGCGGAGGTTGAAGGTCCAGACGGTGCCCTTGTCGTTGCTGGACCAGTCCTCGGCGAGACCGCCGACCATCTCGCTGCCGCCGGACTCGTGCTCGATGAGAGCCTCGAACGCCTGCCGCGTCACGCGGAAGGTTTCACCGTCGCTGGCGAGGGCAGGGTCCAGGGAGCCGGGGTCACCGGCGCCGGCGAAGACGAAGGTGTCCTTCTTGCCGTCGCTCTTGTTGTCACTGTCCCGTTCGCTGGAGCAGCCCGTGGCGATCAGAGCGACCGCCACCGCGGCCGTGATCGCCCGAGCCGCTCGGGACTTGGTTATGCGCATATTGGGGCCACTCCGGGTCCGCTATGTGGATGCATCTTGACCGGCCGAACACTACAGATGTTCACAGCGAGTCGAGAACAGTCCGGATACCGGTGATACCTACCTGAGATCTGAACAGTTGACATAAGGGACGCTTCAGACGCCCCTCCGCCGGGAAGTGACCGTCCCGAGACCTCCGGCGCCTCCCCCAACGGCCGTCCGGGAAGCGCCGAACGGCGTGAAGGACGAGTGAAACCGCAGGTGACAGGCGGTCAACTGGTCATGGCCGAGCGCACACGACCGAAAAACTGACGTGACATCAGTCTCGTCGGCGGAGCGGACGTTCACCGCCGGCACCCCTGTCCACCATGTGGACACCGTCACGCTGAGTCAGTGACGGCGGGGACGACGGACCCGGCCTCCGGCGGATACGGCCCGGTCAGTGCTGGTGCGCGGGCGGGTAGCCGGAGCCGGCGACGGGGGGCGGAACGGCCCCGTGGGCCTCACGGTCGTAGAACGGGCGGGCGTTGGCCCGCAGCCACATGGCGACCGGGTCGTGTTCGTCGGTCATCGCGACGGTCGACACCGGGAGCCCGTCCGGGACGGCACCGATGGACTGCTGCATCATCGCGCGCACCGCGTCGACGGCCGGCGGCGAAGTGTCGTACACGTCCAGCCCGATGGCGAGATACGGCGCGCCCAGCGCCGGCTGCACCCAGGCGCGGCGCAACGCGCGCACGGCGGGCGTACGGTGCGCGTTCTGCGTGAGCAGGGCGTAGAACTGGGGGATCTCGATGGCGGGTTCGGACAGCCGCAGGGGTCCGGCGGGCTGCCGGTCGAGGCCGGTGGCGAGCCGGCGCAGATCGAGCCACGGGATGCCGAGGCCGCCGCCGGGGGCGTGCGGGTTGAGCCAGAGGCCGTAGCGGTCGGGGTAGAGGGCGCGGGCGGCCTCGAGGCCGTCGACGACCTCGTACGACCGGTTCCAGCCACTGGCGGACAGCTCCTGGGCGGAGGTCACACAGGGCGCGTAGCCGAAGCCGCCGACCTCCATGTTCCCGTACTGGGCGTCCGGGGAGCCGGCCTGACCGTGCCACAGCAGCATCCAGACATGACCGGAGGAGGGGGTCGCGAGCGCGCGAAGCAACGCCTCATAGGCGTCGTAACGCCCGGGGGTCACCTGGCGCAGCATGTGCTCGACCTGCCCGGCCGCCGCGGTGCCAGCGCTCACTTTGTATCGCCCCTCCGTACAACACCCTCGCCCCAGCCAATGAACCTAGCTTAAGCCGCCCGCGGCCCGGGGGCTCCGCCCGTCCGCCGGGCACCGGCGAGCCTCCGGGCGGGGGCCTCCCCCTCGCTCCGCCGGACAGGCTCTAGCCCTCGCGCTGGTAGAACGGGCGAACGCGGTCGCGCATCCATTGGCCGACCGGGTCCTGGGCCACGTCCAGGAGGACCAGGTTGACGGGCCACTTCACCGGCCGACGGCCCAGCGCCCGGCCCAGGGCGTCGCCGGGCAGGACCCGCAGATCGCCCTCCCACTGGGACAGTTCGACCCCGACGAACAGCACCGGGTCCGCGGTCTCTATCTCGGCGAGGCAGCGGCGGGCGGTGCTCACGACACCGGTCGACTCGAACTCCGCGCCCGCGGCGGCAAGGAAGTCCACCGGATCGTCCTGCCAGTCGGGCTCGAACAGCTTGACCCGGCCGCCGCCCGCCGGACCGTCCAGTGGGCCTCGTCCGGCCAGGCACAGTTCGGCCACGGCGGGCGGCGGCAGCGGGACGCCGACCACGCCACCGGGGTTCACCGCGATCCCGGCCTGCGGCGGCAGACCCCGCGCGAACTCCACCGCGGGCGCGACGGTGAACGACATGGGGGTGCCCACGACCTGGCGGAACTGTTCCTCGGAGCTGAAGACCGGGACGTACGCCTGCCCCTCGATCTCCAGGGTGGGCAGGTCCAGCGGGCCGCTGTGCGGACCGCCGCCGTTCGGCAGCGGGACCCAGACGAAGCTCCTGCCCAGCACCTCGATGATCCGGCCGTCCGCCGAGGGGACGCCGAGGGAGGCGGAGAGCACCTCCTCCAACTCGTTGCCGGGCCATCCTCCGTGCGGATGGGGGTGAGTCTGTGCCGGGAAGTCCGCGGAGAAGCCCGCCGGGAAGTCCATCTGCCTACCGCCTGCCTGGAACCACTGCTGTGGCTGAAAAGGCTAACCGCTGCCGCGCCGGGGCCGTCAGCCCGTGCAGCCGTCAGCCCGTGAAGTCGATGCGGCGCAGCGCGTTCGCCGCGTCCCGGTCGATCAGGACCGCCGAGCCGCAGCCCGCGGGCGGGTCGCCGCGCTCCGCGGACCGCAGCACCCGGCCGACGGCGGTGCGGTGCCGCAGGAAGGCGTACCGGGAGACGCCGCGGCCGCGCTCACGCTGCCCGTCCAGCGCCTGCCCCGGGGAGACGTCGAGCAGCAGCAGATGCAGCCCCGCGCCCCGGCGGCGGGCCTCGCGGGCCAGCCAGCGGCGCACCCAGGCGTGGGTACCGCAGTCGTGCACGACGGCCCCCTCGCCGGTGCGCAGGGCGCGGCGCAGCCCGGCGTAGTGGTCGAGGCGGACCAGGGGCCGGTACACCGCGTACGGCAGGAGGCGCGGCATGCGGCGGTCCCAGCGGTCGCGGGTGTCCTGGGAGTCGATACGGGTGCCGCGCACCGCGCGCCGCATCAGTGTGGATTTGCCGCTGCCGGGCAGTCCGGTGACCACGACGAGGTCGCGGGGGCCGAAGACCAGGGCGTGCGGACCGCGGCCGGCGCACCCGCGCAGGTCGCGGACGACGGGCGACGGCCGCGCGCCGCGGGCCTCCCGGGCCGAAGGGGCCTGCTGCTCGGGCGGCGCGACACCCGTGGTGGCGTACGCCGTGGTCCTGTTCACCGTGAGTCCTCCCCTGGGGCAGGCGCCTGAGCACCGTCCCCGCCGAGTGTAAAGAGACGGTAACGGCGGAGCCTCCTCATTCCGTCCGTTTCCCGATACAGACCTGTCACAGCCGTCCGTACAGGCATGAACACCCTGTGCGTACGAAGGAAAGGTCCCCCTGCCGAAGCCTCACGATGCGTGCAATGATGAGCGCGCCAACTGCATACCGGCCGTTTGAATCCGCGCGGGAGAGTCCCTGGCACGTTTCGCCGGGGCGCCGAAGGAGCAAGTCCCTCCCTTGAATCTCTCAGGCACCGTTACCGCGCGGGCCAGGCACATCTGAAAAGCGGGCCGCCGTGCGAGTTTCCGGCGGCTCCACCCAAGGTGCAAGCCGTGACGTCCCCTGCGCGGACGGTCATGGCGAACCTCTCAGGTTCCGATGACAGATGGGGAGGAACGTCCTCACCCTCCCCGTGCTCGGCCCCGGCCGGCGGGGACCCCATCGCCCTGGGAGACCGACCGATGAGCAGTACCGAACTCCGCCGGACAGCGCTCGACGCCCTGCATCGTTCGCTCGGCGCCACGATGACCGACTTCGCCGGCTGGGACATGCCCCTGCGCTACGGCTCCGAGCGCGACGAGCACAACGCCGTGCGCACGAAGGCGGGCCTCTTCGACCTCTCGCACATGGGCGAGATCACCGTCACCGGCCCGCAGGCGGCGCGGTTCCTGGACTACGCCCTGATCGGCAACATCGGGACCGTCAAGCCCGGCCGCGCCCGCTACACCATGATCTGCAGCGAGGACGGCGGCATCCTGGACGACCTGATCGTCTACCGCCTCGGCGAGACCGAGACCCCCGAGTACCTGGTCGTCGCCAACGCCTCCAACGCCCAGGTGGTGCTGGACGCCCTCGTGGAGCGGTCGGCGGGCTTCGACGCCGAGGTCCGCGACGACCGCGACGCGTACGCGCTGATCGCCGTGCAGGGCCCCGAGGCCGCCGGCATCCTCAAGGGCCTCACCGATGCCGACCTGGACGGCCTGAAGTACTACGCCGGTCTGCCCGGCACGGTCGCCGGCGTCCCCGCGCTCATCGCCCGTACCGGCTACACCGGCGAGGACGGCTTCGAGCTGTTCGTCGCGCCGGAGCACGCGGTCGAGGTGTGGCAGGCGCTGACCGGGGCGGGCGAGGCCGTGGGGCTGGTCCCGTGCGGGCTGGCCTGCCGGGACACGCTGCGCCTGGAGGCCGGCATGCCGCTGTACGGCAATGAGCTGAGCGCCTCGCTGACGCCGTTCGACGCCGGGTTCGGCCGGGTCGTGAAGTTCGAGAAGGAGGGCGACTTCGTGGGCCGCGCCGCCCTGGCCGAGGCCGCCGCCCGTGCCGAGCGGACCCCGCCCCGCGCCCTGGTGGGCCTGGTCGCCGAGGGCCGCCGGGTCCCGCGCGCCGGGTACCCGGTGGTGGCCGGCGGCGAGGTGATCGGCGAGGTCACCTCCGGCGCGCCCGCACCGACGCTGGGCAAGCCGATCGCGATGGCGTACGTCGACGTGGCGCACTCGGAGCCGGGTACCCCGGGCGTGGGCGTGGACATCCGTGGCAGCCACGAGCCGTACGAGGTCGTGGCTCTGCCGTTCTACAAGCGGCAGAAGTGACGACGTCGTAGGACGTGGGCCGCGCGTCCGGCCGTACCGGCCGAGGCCGGGCGCGGCGCACCCGCTCACCCGTGCTTCCGCCATCAGCCGGGCCGGTCCCGTGGCCCCCGGGCTCCTTCGCCCCTCTTTCACCCCCTTTCGTCGCCGTCGATCCCGGCGGTCCCTCGCACACAGGAGGATCCAGATCATGAGCAACCCCCAGCAGCTCCGCTACAGCAAGGAACACGAGTGGCTGACGGCCGCCGAGGACGGCGTGTCGGCGATCGGCATCACGGAGCACGCGGCCAACGCGCTCGGCGACATCGTGTTCGTCCAGCTCCCCGAGGTCGGCGACACCGTGACCGCGGGTGAGACCTGCGGCGAGCTGGAATCGACCAAGTCGGTCAGCGACCTGTACTGCCCGGTCACCGGCGAGGTCACCGAGGTCAACGAGGACGTGGTGAACGACCCGTCGCTGGTGAACTCGGCCCCCTTCGAGGGCGGCTGGCTGTTCAAGGTGCGGGTGAGCGACGAGCCGGCCGACCTGCTCTCGGCCGCCGAGTACGACGCCTTCATCCAGGGCTGAGGAGGCCGCACCCCATGTCGCTCCTGAACACCCCGCTGCACGAGCTCGACCCGGCCGTCGCGGCGGCGGTCGACGCCGAGCTGCACCGTCAGCAGTCCACCCTCGAGATGATCGCCTCGGAGAACTTCGCCCCGGTCGCGGTCATGGAGGCCCAGGGCACGGTCCTCACCAACAAGTACGCCGAAGGCTACCCCGGCCGCCGCTACTACGGCGGCTGCGAGCACGTCGACGTGATCGAGCAGATCGCCATCGACCGGGTCAAGGAACTCTTCGGCGCCGAGCACGCGAACGTGCAGCCGCACTCGGGTGCGCAGGCCAACGCCGCCGCGATGTTCGCGCTGCTCAAGCCCGGTGACACGATCATGGGTCTGAACCTCGCGCACGGCGGGCACCTGACCCACGGCATGAAGATCAACTTCTCCGGCAAGCTCTACGACGTGGTCGCGTACCACGTCGGCGACGACGGCCAGGTCGACATGGCCGAGGTCGAGCGGCTGGCCAAGGAGAGCAAGCCGAAGCTGATCGTCGCCGGCTGGTCGGCGTACCCGCGTCAGCTGGACTTCGCCGCGTTCCGCCGGATCGCGGACGAGGTCGGCGCCTACCTCATGGTCGACATGGCGCACTTCGCCGGTCTGGTCGCGGCGGGCCTGCACCCGAACCCGGTCCCGCACGCCCACGTCGTCACCACGACCACGCACAAGACCCTCGGCGGTCCGCGCGGCGGCGTGATCCTCTCCACGGCCGAACTGGCCAAGAAGATCAACTCCGCGGTCTTCCCCGGCCAGCAGGGCGGTCCGCTGGAACACGTGATCGCGGCCAAGGCGGTCGCCTTCAAGGTCGCCGCGTCCGAGGACTTCAAGGACCGGCAGCGCCGCACCCTGGAAGGCGCCCGCATCCTGGCCGAGCGCCTGGTCAGGGACGACGTCAAGGCCGTGGGCGTGGACGTGCTGTCCGGCGGCACGGACGTGCACCTGGTCCTGGTCGACCTGCGCGACTCCGAGCTGGACGGGCAGCAGGCCGAGGACCGTCTCCACGAGGTCGGCATCACCGTCAACCGCAACGCGATCCCGAACGACCCGCGCCCCCCGATGGTCACCTCGGGTCTGCGGATCGGCACGCCCGCCCTGGCCACCCGCGGCTTCACGGCCGAGGACTTCGCCGAGGTGGCGGACGTGATCGCCGAGACGCTCAAGGCGTCCTCCCCCTTCGGGGCCGCCGCCGTCGAGGCGCTCCGGGCCCGGGTGACCGCGCTCGCCGAGAAGTACCCGCTGTACCCGGGTCTGAAGTAGTTTCGCAGTTTTCGCAATTTCGTACGCTTTTGTTCGTACGGGCGGGGCATCGCGCACACTGGATCGGTGGGCGCGGTGCCCCGCACCATGCCCCGCACGCATCCAGTGCCGAATCTCCCTTCCCCGGCCTTACCCCGGCGGACAGCGCCGTCCACCGAACCCCTAGGAGTCCTCCCGTGGCCCTCTCGGTCTTCGACCTCTTCTCGATCGGCATCGGCCCGTCCAGCTCGCACACGGTCGGCCCGATGCGGGCCGCCCGCATGTTCGCCCGGCGGCTGGACAACGAGGGTCTGCTGGACTCGGTCGCCTCGGTCCGGGCGGAGCTGTACGGCTCGCTGGGCGCCACCGGCCACGGCCACGGCACTCCCAAGGCGGTGCTGCTCGGCCTGGAGGGCGACTCGCCCCGCACGGTGGACGTGGAGACGGCCGACGAGCGGGTGGAGAAGATCAAGGAGTCGGGCCGCCTGCGGCTGCTCGACGACCACGAGATCGCGTTCTCCTTCGACGACGACCTGGTGCTGCACCGCCGCAAGGCGCTCCCGTACCACGCGAACGGCATGACCCTCCAGGCCTTCGACGCGTCCGGCGCCGAGGTGCTGTCGAAGACGTACTACTCGGTGGGCGGCGGCTTCGTCGTCGACGAGGAGGCGGTGGGCGCGGACCGCATCAAGCTCAACGACACGGTCCTGAAGTACCCCTTCCGCACCGGCGACGAGCTGCTGCGCCTGACCCGGGAGACGGGCCTGTCCATCTCCGCGCTGATGCTGGAGAACGAGTGCTCCTGGCGGACCGAGGAGGAGGTCCGCCAGGACCTGCTGGAGATCTGGCGGGTGATGCAGGCGTGCGTGGCGCGCGGCATGTCCCGCGAGGGCATCCTGCCGGGCGGACTGAAGGTGCGCCGCCGCGCCGCGAACACGGCGCGCAAGCTGCGCTCCGAGGGCGACCCGAAGGCCCTCGCCATGGAGTGGATCACGCTCTACGCCATGGCCGTGAACGAGGAGAACGCCGACGGCGGCCGCGTCGTCACCGCCCCGACCAACGGTGCGGCCGGCATCATCCCCGCCGTCCTGCACTACTACATGAACTTCGTCCCCGGTGCCGACGAGGAGGGTGTGGTCCGCTTCCTGCTCGCGGCCGGCGCGATCGGCATGCTCTTCAAGGAGAACGCCTCCATCTCCGGCGCCGAGGTGGGCTGCCAGGGCGAGGTCGGCTCCGCCTGCTCGATGGCGGCGGGCGCCCTCGCCGAGGTGATGGGCGGCTCGCCGGAGCAGGTCGAGAACGCCGCGGAGATCGGCATGGAGCACAACCTCGGCCTGACCTGCGACCCGGTCGGCGGCCTCGTCCAGATCCCGTGCATCGAGCGCAACGGCATGGCGGCGGTGAAGGCGGTCACCGCCGCGCGCATGGCCCTGCGCGGCGACGGCTCGCACAAGGTGTCCCTCGACAAGGTCATCAAGACGATGAAGGACACCGGCGCGGACATGTCCGTCAAGTACAAGGAGACGGCGCGGGGCGGGCTGGCGGTCAACATCATCGAGTGCTGAGGGAACAGGCCCTGAGCCGAAGGCCGCGGGACGGCGCCTACGTCGCGCGAACGGCCGCGGCGAGGGCCTTGCCGACGGCCCGGGCTCCCGAAGCGTTGGGGTGCAGCGGCGCGGCCGCACGGGTGGGGATCAGGCCCTCGATGTAGCGGTCGGCGGGGGCGGCGCAGACGTCGTGTCCGGTGCTCGGGGCGTAGGTGTCGACGAAGGCGGCGCCGTGCTTTTCGGCCGTCCGCCTCAGCACGGTGTTGAGGTGGTTGACCGCGCCTTGGAGGTGGTTGGCGTCCTGCTTCCAGAAGGGCTGGGCGGGGTGGCAGCCGTCGGTGCGGAAGTAGTTGCCGTAGCCGACGACGAAGACCTCGGCATGCGGGGCCCGTCGGGCGATGCCGTCCAGGACTGCGGCGAAGGTCGGCGCCCAGGCGTCGATGCGGGCCCTGACCTTGTCGGTGCCGCCGGCGGTGTTCTTTGCCGCGCAACTGGTGCCGTGAGGCTGGGGCAGGATGTTGACGCAGCCGAGCACCTCGTTGAACAGGCCGGTGTCGTTGCCGCCGATGGTGACGCTGACGAGGTCGGTGTCGGGCGTGAGTGCGTCGTACTGGGGCGCGGTTCCCGAGTGCTGGGCGGTGCTCAGATGGCCGCTGGTGGCGCCGGAGCAGCTGACGTCGGTGAGTTTCGCACCGAGGGCCTCGGCCGCGACGTGGGGATAGTCGGCCAGGGAACGCAGGCACTTCAGGTCGGCCGGGTCGACGGGCGGCACCAGGGGTGCGGCCGCGAAGGAATCACCGAGCGCGACGTACCGCAGTGGTTCGGCCGCGGCCGACGCAGCCGGGACCGATGTCGTGACCCACACGGCCCCGGTGGACAGAACGGTGGCCAGGGCCAGGCGCAGGGCTGTTTTCAAGGACGCCTCCATTCGGCACATGCGCGGACGTGGTCCCGCTGTGCCATGAGCTTGCTCGAGCGCGGGCGCCGCCGCACGGCGGCCTGCGGGAACCCGTTCCTCCGGAGCAGACGCCACCGGACCACCGCCCGCCGGACTTCCCCGCCGTGCAGGAGGTTCCGGTCAGCCGGCCAGGGCGGGGGCAATGCCTCAGATTCACCTGTTCGGCCGCTGCCCGTTCGGCGTACCGCCTCCCTTCGCTCCCGGCGGGTGTGCCCGTTCAGGTCTCCGGCCCACAGCTGACGGCAGGCCGGGCGGCGGCGTATTCTTGTCCGCTGGGACTCTGGTCCGGGCATGGGGCCCGGACACGGGGCTCGGGCACGGGGTCCGCGCATGGGGTCCGGTGTTCTGCTGGGGGTTGGAATCATGGTTGCTGGTCGTGTGGTGCGGTTCGACGCCGTGCGGGGTTACGGGTTCATCGCTCCCGAGCACGGCGGGGAGGACGTCTTCCTCCACGTCAACGACGTACGGATCCCGGAGCACCAGTTGCGTCCCGGGATCGCCGTGGAGTTCGAGATCGAGGAGGGCGACCGGGGTCTCAAGGCCTCGGGCGTACGGCTGGCCCAGGGAGCCGGCGGGGTGTCCTCCGCCGTGGGCAGGCATCCGGACGGCGACGACTCGCTGTGCGACGTGCTGACCGCCGAGGAGTACCTCCAGGAGGTCACGGAGGTCCTGCTGTCCGCCGCGCCCACGCTCACCGGCGAGCAGATCCTCCAGGCGCGCCGAGGGCTGCTGCAGTTCGGCAAGACCCACGGCTGGTGCGAGGGCTGAGACCGGTCCAGGCCCCTGGGGGCGGGTCCGCCGGCGGGGCGGGAGTCGCGGCCCTTCGGTCACCCCTTACGGGGAGAAGTTGACGTTTCCACCACTTATACGGGGCTCCCGTGCCACCGTGAGGGCAGTGAGCCATTCGACTCCCCTCCCCCCACCAGCACCGCAGGGAGCCTCATGCTGCGCGGCATCGATGTGAGTTCGTACCAGTCCTCGTCGTTCGACACCGACGGCCTCTCCTTCGTCTTCATCAAGGCGACGGAAGGCCGTTCCTATGTCAGCCCCGGACTCTCCGCCCAGACGGAGAACGCCCGCGAGGCCGGACTGGTCGTCGGCTTCTACCACTTCCTCTGGCCGGGCAACCTGGCCGCGCAGGCGGAGCACTTCGTCTCCGAGGCTGCCGGGCGGCGGGGCGACATCCTCGCCGTCGACTGGGAGACGACCGGCGAGGGCACCCGCGCGAGCAACGCGGAGAAGGACCGCTTCATCCGCAAGGTGAAGGAACTGCGGCCGCACAACAGGGTGGTCCTGTACGCGAACAGGCATTTCTGGCTCGACGTCGACACCACCTCCTACGCCGGAGACGGCCTCTGGATCGCCGACTACGTCACCGCGGGCAAGCCCCGCATCAAGGCGGAGTGGCGCTTCCACCAGTACACCGACGACCCCCTGGACAAGAACGTCGCCGACTTCCCCGACCGCGCGGCCCTGAAGGAGTGGGCCGACGGCATGTGAGGGGAGCCGGCGACGGCCGCGGTTCAGCGGTCGGTGACGCGCATCTCGAACCAGGTCGTCTTGCCCCGTGGGAGCAGGTCGACGCCCCAGCGGTCGGCGAGGGTGTCGACGAGGAAGAGGCCGCGCCCGCTGACGTCCAGTTCCTGGACCGGCATGAGACAGGGCAGGCCGCGGGACGGGTCCCGGACCTCGACGCGGATCCAGCGGGGGCGGCGGCGCAGCCGGAGGCCGAAGACGCGGGCACCGGTGTGGCGTACCGCGTTGCCGACGAGTTCGGAGACGAGCAGAACGGCGTCCTCGGTGGTCGCGGCGGTGAGGCCCCACTGGCGCAGGAGCACGATCTGGGTGAGCCGGCGTGCGGTGGCGGCGGACTCGGGGCGGGACGGCAGCGGAACCTCTGCCTCCGTCGGGTTGCCGAACAACTCCAGCGCCTTCTGGGCGTGTTCGTCCTCGACCGTCGGCGACCAGCGCGACGCGGTCGCACGTCCGTCTCCCCGCGGCTGTTCCATGCCATCCAGCCCCGTCATGGCCCCATCATGGCCGTCCGGTGGGGCGTCCGGGGTCGTTCCGGGGGAATGCGCCCCCTGCACGCCCCCGCGCCGGGCTGGGCCGCCGACATATGCCTTCGGCACGTCGGTGCCGTCAGCGACCTCTGCGACCTGCGACAACGGCTCGCTGTGCGGCAATCGACAGGCTCCCTCGACGCGGCAGACTTAAGGGCCCGTTAAGGCTCCCATAAACCGCCCCGTCGAGGGGCCCGGATCAGACATCGCGTCAATTGCAAGCCCTCGGAGGAGGATTCAGAGGAACTTTGCCTTACCGGGGCCGTCCTCCACGAAGCTGCGCATCCCCCGTTCACGGTCCTCGGTGGCGAACAGGCCCGCGAACCAGTTGCGCTCGACGGCGAGGCCGGTGTCGATGTCGGTCTCCAGACCGGTGTCGATCGACTCCTTGGCCGCGCGCAGCGCGATCGTCGGCCCCTTGGCGAGCCGCGCGGCCCACGCGTGCGCCTGCTCGTAGACCTCGGCGGCGGGGACCACACGGTCCACCAGGCCCAGCGCGAGCGCCTCGTCGGCCTTCACCTGGCGGCCCGTGAAGATGAGGTCCTTCGCCTTCGACGGGCCGATGAGGCGGGCCAGGCGCTGCGTGCCGCCGGCCCCCGGGATCAGCCCGAGCAGGATCTCCGGCTGGCCCAGCTTGGCGTTCTCCCCGGCGATGCGGAAGTCGGCGCAGAGCGCGAGTTCGCAGCCGCCGCCGAGCGCGTAACCGGTCACCGCGGCCACCACCGGCTTGGGGATGCGGGCCACGGCCGTGAAGGAGTCCTGCAGGGCGCGGGCGCGCAGGACCATCGCGGTGTGGTCCATGGCCTGCATCTCCTTGATGTCCGCGCCCGCCGCGAACACCTTCTCGCCGCCGTGGATCACGACGGCGCGTACGTCCTCGCGACGCGTGACCTCCTCGGCGAGTTCCTTCAGCCGGTCCTGCGTGGCGACGTCCAGCGCGTTCATGGGCGGGCGGTCCAGGCGCAGCGTGCCGACGCCCTCGGCGACTTCGAGATGTACGGTCATGCCAGCAGGTTAACGGCGACTAACGGCAACGAGGCTGGTGCGGTAGATCACACCCGTCCGACGGCAGCGGCCCCGGTGCCTCGGCGGGCACCGGGGCCGCGTACGCCGTGACGGACCGGGCCTAGGCCTTCCACTCCTCCCAGGACATGTTCCAGCCGTTGAGGCCGTTGTCCGGGGCGATGGTGGCGTCGTTGGAGTTCTTCACGACGACCACGTCGCCGATCATGGTGTTCTCGTAGAACCAGGCGCCCGGGGCCTTCTTGTCCCAGCCGCCCCGGGTGTCGCGCAGCCCGATGCAGCCGTGGCTGGCGTTGTAGTTGCCGAAGGCGCCGCCGCCCCAGTAGTTGCCGTGGATGAAGGTGCCGGAGGTGCTCAGACGCATGGCGTGCGGGACGTCCTTGATGTCGTACTCGCCCTTGCCGTCGGCGTCGGTGAAGCCGACGGTCGCGCCGTTCATCCGGGTGACCTTGAGCCGCTCGCTGACGACCATCTTGCCGTTCCAGGTCTCGGTGCCGGGGGCACCGGCGGTGATCGGGATGGTCTTGATGACCTTGCCGTCCCGCTCGACCTTCATGGTGTGCTTCTTGGCGTCGACGACGGAGACCTGGCTGCGGCCGATGGTGAAGGAGACGGTCCTGGACTGCTTGCCGTAGACGCCGGGGCGGCCCTCGACGCCGTCGAGGTCGAGGTCGACGGTGACCTTGGTACCGGACTTCCAGTACTTCTCGGGCCGGAAGTCGAGCCGGTCGTTGCCGAACCAGTGGCCCTCGACCTCGACGGGCGGTTCGGTCTTGATGCGGATGGCCTTCTCGACGTCGTCAGGATTGGTGATGCCCCGGGTGAAGCGGAGCGAGAACGGCATGCCGACGCCGACCTCGGAGCCGTCCTCGGGCGTGAAGGTGCCGACGAAGGTGTTCTTCGGCGTCAGGGTGGTGAAGCTGGAGTCCTCGGCTGCGGTGCGGTCGGCGGAATCCTCGGCGACCGCGTGCACCGTGTACCTGGTGGCGGCGGCCAGGTGGGTCGACGGCGTCCAACTGGCGCCGTCACCGGATATCTCCCCGTCGACCTCCTTGCCGTCCGGGGCCTTGACGACGACCTCGGTCAGCTTTCCCTTGGTCGCGTCGACCTTCAGCACGCCGCTGGTCTTCACGGACTCGGCGCCGTCCTCGGGCGCTATGCCGATGACCGCCTCGGACTGCTTGCTCTGCGCCGCGGTGGAGTCCTTGTCCTTGCCCTTGCCCTCGGCCGCCGGGCCCGCCTCCCCACCGCCGCACGCGGTGACCGCCAGCATCACTCCGAGTGCCAGCGCCGCCAGCTTCCTGCCACCATGCCTCCGCGCGTCAACCGACGCCCCCGGAACCGGCCCCACGTTCACTTGTTTCTCCCCTCGGCGGGCCTGGCCGGACCCGCGCCCCCGCACGCCCCTCGCGCGCTTCGGCGCATAGTAACCACAGGCCAGGGGCGTTGGACGCGGCAGGTTTGTCACCGTTCCGTTCCAAATTCAATGGCCTGCGGCGCACAACCAGGGCGCCCTCCCGGCGGTCCGCGCGGGGGCGCTGCGAGGAGCCACCTCGACGAGTCGCCTCAAGGAGACGCCGCGCGGGGTCACTTCACGGCGCTGCCCTTCGTCCACTCCTCCCAGTCCATGTTCCAGCCGCCGAGGCCGTTGTCCGGGGCGACCGTCGTGTCCTTGCTGTTGACCACCTCGACGACGTCACCGATGAGGCTGCGGTCGAAGAACCAGCCGGCCGGGGTGTCCGCGCCACCGCCCTTCACGTCGTGCAGTCCCACGCACCCGTGGCTGACGTTGGTGTCGCCGAAGACGTCCTCCCCGGCCCAGTAGTTGCCGTGCAGGAAGGTGCCGGATTCGGTCAGGCGGATGGCGTGCGGGACGTCGGGGATGTCGTACTCGCCCTTGCCGTCGGCGTCGGTGAAGCCGACGGTCGCGCCGTTCATCCGGGTGACCTCGAGCATCTCGGTGATCACCATCTTCCCGTTGTACGTGGGGGTCTTCGTCGCCCCGGCCGTGATCGGCACCGTGGCGAGCTCCTCACCGTCCCGGCTCACCTTCATGGTGTGCCGGCCCGCGTCGACCACCGAGATCTGGCTGCGGCCGACGGTGAAGGAGAACGTGCGGTGCTGGAGTCCGTACACGCCGGGCGCGCCCTCGACGTCCCGCAGGTCCAGCTCGACGGTGACCTCGGTGCCGGGCTGCCAGTACTTCTCGGGCCGGAAGTCGAGCCGGTCCTTGCCGAACCAGTGCGGGCGGATGTCGACGGCCGGGCGGGAGGTGACCCGGACGGCCCGTTCGACCGCCGCGCGGTGGACGACCTCACGGTTGAACGCCAGGGAGACGATCATCCCGGTGCCGACCACGGAGCGGTGTTCCGGGGCGACGTAGCCGATGAAGCGTTCCTCGGGGACGTACGTGGTGAACGTGGTGCGGCGGGAGGAGCGGCGGCCGGCGCCGTCCAGGGCCACGGCGTCGACCGTGTACCTCGCGGCGAGCGCCAGCCGTTCGTCCTCGGGCTTCCAGCTCCGCCCGTCGGCGGAGATGCGCCCGGGAACCGGGGACTCCCGCGCGTCCTGCGATCTGACGACCTTCACCGACTCCAGCCGCCCCTCGGGCGCCCGTACCCGCAGCGTGCTGCCGGGGCGCACCTCCTTGCTGCCGTCGGCGGGCGCGACCCGGATGACCTCCTCGGGCGCCGGAGGGCCGAACGCCCCTCCGATCGCGCCGTCCGAGGTGCAGCCGACGGCTCCGGCCAGCAACCCTGTCCATGTCAGTACGGCGGCCAGTGCGGCCCTCGCGCGCCGTGCGCGCCCTTGTACGTGGCTCACGCGGTACCCAACGACGGTCCGCGCCGTCGGGAAACGACCATGCGCCCCCTCGGGGCACGCGAGGGTACGCCCTCCGGGGGAACCCGCGGATGCGCCCCCGCTCCAGGTGTGCTGTCCCGCGGACAGGTCGTGCTCTCGGCGACACGTGAGTGCGCGGCACCCTCTGGGCAGAACTGTGGGGAGGACGACGCGCCGGGGAGCCGCGGCCATTTTCCCCGCCCGCCGTCGTCCCACGAGCCGCGGGAGGCGGACAGGTGTCCAGCGCAGCCGAGCAGGAGGCGGTGGCCGGGGGACGGGCCACCGGCGACGGGCGCCCGGCCGTCGCCGTGAACGGCGTGCGGGCGGCGCCACCGCCGCCGACGACCGTGCCCGTGCGGCCCGGCCCACCGACACCGCTGGGCGCCCGCTTCCGGGTCGGCCCGGACGGGGTGGCGGGGACCGACTTCGCCCTGTGGGCGGGCGGCGCGGAGGGGGTCGAGGTGTGCCTGTTCGACGAGGGCGGCGGGGAGGTCCGGGCCCGGCTCACCGAGCTGACGAACGGCGTCTGGCACGGCTTCGTACCCGGCGTCCTGCCCGGCCGGCGCTACGGCTACCGGGTGCACGGCCGCTGGGACCCGTGGACCGGCGCCCGCTGGAACCCGGCGAAGCTGCTGCTCGACCCGTACGCACGCGCGGTGGACGGCGACTACGCCACGCACGGGCTGTCGCCCGAGGTGTACGGGCACGTCCGGGACTGGCCGGAGCAGCGCGTCGCGGACACCGTGCGCGACGACCGGGACTCCGCCCCGTACGTGCCGAAGGCCGTCGTCGTCCACGAGCCCGACAACGGCACAGTCGGCACCGACGGCGCGGCGGCCGACCACCGGCCCCGCACCCCGTGGGCGGACACGGTCCTCTACGAACTGCACGTCAAGGGGTTCACCCGACGCCACCCCGGCGTCCCCGAGGAGCTGCGCGGCACCTACGCGGGGCTCGCGCACCCCGCGGCGATCGAGCACCTGGTGAAGCTGGGCGTGACGGCCGTGGAGCTGCTGCCGGTGCATCAGTTCGCGCACGAGGACCATCTGCTGCGGCGCGGGCTGCGCAACCACTGGGGGTACAACACCATCGGCTACTTCGCCCCGCACGCCGGCTACGCGGCCTCCGGGACGGCCGGGCAGCAGGTCGGCGAGTTCAAACGGATGGTGCGCGCCCTGCACGCGGCGGGCATCGAGGTCGTCCTCGACGTGGTCTACAACCACACCGCCGAGTCGAACGAGCTGGGCCCCACACTGTCCCTGAAGGGCGTCGACAACCGCGGCCACTACCGGCTCCAGGCCGACGCCCGCCGGTACGCCGACTACACCGGCTGCGGGAACACCCTGGACGCCGGCCGGCCGCACGTGCTGCGCCTGATCATGGACTCGCTGCGCTACTGGGTGACCGAGATGGGCGTCGACGGCTTCCGCTTCGACCTGGCGGCGGCGCTGGCCCGCTCCGCGCACGACGTCGACATGAACTCCCCGTTCCTCTCGGTGATCGCCCAGGACCCGGTGCTGCGCGGGGTGAAACTGATCGCCGAGCCGTGGGACGTGGGTCCCGGGGGCTACCAGGTGGGGGCGTTCCCTCCGCTGTGGTCGGAGTGGAACGACCGGTACCGCGACGCCGTGCGGGACTTCTGGCGGCCCGCGGCGGCGGACCTGAGGGAGATCGGCTACCGGCTCTCCGGTTCGAGCGACCTCTACGACTGGGGCGGGCGGCGCCCGTACGCCTCGGTCAACCACGTCACCGCGCACGACGGGTTCACGCTGCGCGACCTCGTGTCGTACGACCGCAAGCACAACGAGGCCAACGGCGAGGGCAACCGGGACGGCACCGACGACAACCGTTCCTGGAACTGCGGCACCGAGGGCGGGACCGACGACCCGGACGTCCTGGCGCTGCGGCGGCGGCAGCTGCGCAACCTGCTGGCCACGCTGCTGCTGTCGACGGGCGTGCCGATGCTGGTCGCCGGTGACGAGATGGGGCGCACCCAGCGCGGCAACAACAACGCCTACTGCCAGGACAACGAGATCGGCTGGGTGGACTGGGAGCTGCTGGCGGAGCCGGGGTGGAAGGCCCTGTTCGACCTCACGTCCCGGCTGATCGCCCTGCGCCGCCGCCATCCGGTGCTGCGCCGCCGGGCGTTCTTCTCCGGGCGGGCGCACTCCCCCGACGGCCTGCGCGACCTGGCCTGGTTCACCGCGCGGGGCACGGAGATGACCGAGGAGGACTGGTACGCGCCCGCCGCCACGCTCGGCATGTATCTCTCCGGGCGGGACATCCCGGACCACGACGAGCGCGGGGAGCCGATACGCGACGACAGCTTCCTCGTCGTGCTGCACGCCGGTGACGCACCGGTGGACGTCCTGCTGCCGGGGTCGCCGTGGGCGCGGCGCTACGAGGTGGTCCTGGACACCGGCCGGGAGGACCAGGCGGACGCGCCGGGCACGGCCCACCCGGCGGACACGACGATCACGGTGCCGGGACGGACGGTGCTGCTGCTGCGGGTGCGGTGAGGGGAGCGGCAGGCCGCGGGGAGGGGAACGGGGCGGCGCGGTCAGCCGAGGATGCCGCGGTCGTAGGCGGCCGCCACGGCCGCGGCGCGGTCCTTGGCACCCAGTTTGGCGTACAGGTGGGTGAGGTGGGTCTTCACGGTCGCCTCGCTGATGAAGAGTTCGCGGGCGATCTCACGGTTGGAGGTGCCCCGGGCGACCAGGCCGAGGACCTCGCGCTCCCGCGCGGACAGCGGTTCGCCGCCGGAGGCGCGGGGGGAGCGGACCGCGGAGACCAGACGGGAGGCCACCGCCGGGGAGAGGACCGTACGTCCCTCGGCCGCCGCCCGCACGGCCGTGAACAGTTCCTCGCGCGGCGCGTCCTTCAGCAGATAGCCGGTCGCGCCCGCCTCGATCGCGGGCAGGGTGTCGGAGTCGGTGTCGTAGGTGGTCAGGACGAGCACCTTGGCCCGTGCGCCCCGGCGGGACAGTTCCCGGATGGCGTCCACGCCCGAACCGCCCGGCATGCGCAGGTCCATGAGCACGACGTCCGGGTCCAGGGCGGCGGCCCGTTCCAGTGCCTCGACGCCGTTCGCCGCCTCGCCGAGGACGCGGAAGCCGGGCGCGGACTCGAACATGCCGCGCAGGCCGTCCCGTACGACGGGGTGGTCGTCGACGATCAGTACGGAGACGGCCGGGGGGTCCGTCGTGGCCGGGGTGTCAGTCATGGCGGACCAACGGTACGCGAGCCGACACCGCCGTCCCGTGGCCGGGCTCGGACTCCACGGTGAGGGAGCCCGCGATGCGCTCCGCGCGGGCGCGCATCCCGTCGAGGCCGAAGCCGCCGCTGCCGGTGCGGGCGGGGCGCACCCGCGGGTCGAAGCCCCGGCCGTCGTCGCGGATGTCCAGGGTGACCTCCTCGCCGATGTAGGAGAGCGTGACGCCGACCCGGGTGGCGCGGGCGTGCCGGGAGGCGTTGGACAGGGCTTCCTGGGCGATCCGCAGCAGGGTGGCGGCGACCTCCTCGTGGAGGGGCTCGGCGGTGCCGGTGACCGTGCAGTCGGCGCGGGCCCCGGTGCGTTCGCCCCATTCCGCGACCGTCTTCTCCAGGGCCTGCGGCAGTCCGTCCCGGTCGAGGGCGACCGGGGCGAGGTTGTGCACGGAGCGGCGGGCCTCGCCGAGGCTCTCGCGGGCCAGGTCGGTGGCCCGCACCACGTGGACGCGCGCCAGTTCGGGGTCGCGGGTGTTCGCGACGACCTGGAGCTGGGCGATGATGCCGGTCAGGCCCTGGGCGAGGGTGTCGTGGATCTCGGCGGCCAGCCGCCTGCGTTCGTCGGCGACCCCCGCCTCCCGTGCCTGGACGAGGAGTTGGGTGTGCAGGGCGGCGTTCTCGTCGAGGGCCTGCTGCAACGCGGCGTTGGTGCGCTCCAGTTCGGCGATGGTGGTGGCCTGCGCGCGGGTGCGGTCCTCCTCCAGTTCGCCGAAGTGGGCGAACAGGGCCACCAGCAGGACGTTGACCAGGAGGACCGCCCCGAAGAACACCCAGCCCAGTCCCCCGCGCGGCGGCAGCCCGCCGGACTGTGAGCCCGCCGTGGTCACCGCGGTGGCGAGCAGGCCCCACCGGACCAGTCGTCTCGGCAGCTGGCGCCCGACGCCGAAGTAGCCGATGGCCGCGTAGAAGGCGAACAGCGGGTTCAGCCAGGTGAGCGCGAACCCGACGGCCCAGCGGACGGCGTAGTAGCAGGCGCTCTCGGTGGACGGCCCGGGGCGTCGGCGCTCCGCGCTGCCCCAGGCCAGTTGCAGGGCGGCGGCCACGACGACCAGCACACCGCTCGCCCACCGCTCACCGCCGGTCATGCCGCCACCGTCGGCGGCCGCCACCGACAGCAGGGTGCCGGCCGCGAGCAGCACGTACGGCCCCCAGCGGTGGAACACCGCCCAGCGCTGCTCGACCGCCCCGTCCGGCACGGCACCCTTCCCGGTCACCCGCGCGGACGCCCGGGGCTTGATCCCCCACGCGGACACCCCGCCCTCAGACCGGTGCCCGCTTGTCCCCGCCCCGTCCGACATGGCTCCATTCTCGGCGTTCTCGGTGTGCTCGGTGTGCTCGGTGTGCTCTGTGTACTCGGCCACCCGCCCGGCCATCCGCTCACTCCCAGCGGAACCAGCGTGCGGCGGCGGCCGTCAGCAGCAGGGTCCAGGCCACCAGGACGGCCAGGTGGGTCCAGCCGGGCCAGGTGCCGGCGGCGGCCTGGTTCAGCGCCTCGGCGGCGGCGCCGAACGGGGTCCAGCCGACGATGTCGGCGAGCAGGTCCGGCATGGCCTGCACCGGCAGCCACACCCCCGCGCAGAACATCGCCGGGAACAGCGCGGCGGAGCCCACCGCGCCCGCGATCTTCGTCGTGCGGGACAGCGCGGAGAGCACGGCGCCCAGGGCGAGGGCGACGAGCACGGCGAGGAGCAGCGCGAGGAGATAGCCGAGGGGCTGGCGGGGCAGCCGCACGCCGAAGGCCAGCCGGCCGACGGTGAGCGAGAGCAGCGCCGAGAGCAGGGCGGCCCCGCCGTGCACCAGCATCTGCGCGCCGAGCAGGGCCGTGGCCCGTACCGGGGTGGTGGCCATCCGGCGCAGGATGCCGTGTTCGCGGTAGCCGGTGAGGGTCTGCGGCATGCCCTGCAGACCGCCGACGAGCAGGCCGAGCAGCACGGCGACCGGGACGTACGCGTCCACCGGGCGCAGTCCGCCGAAGGACGGGTCGGCCTCGCGGAAGGACGGGATGGAGCCGAGGATCGCCAGCAGGAGGGTGGGGAAGAGCAGGACCCAGAAGATCCCGCCGGGCTCACGGCGGAAGAGGCGGATCTCGCTGCGCAGGACGGCTGCGTTGAGGACAGGGGTGGGGACGGAAGCGGTCATGCCTGGACCTCCTCGGTGGCGGCGGGCTCGGGCGTGGTGTCGGTCTGCCCGGTCAGGTCCAGGAACGCGTCGTCCAGGGTGGCGTCGGTGACCCGGAGCTGGTGGGCGGTGACACGGGTGCGGGCGAGGAGGGTGATGACGGCGTTGACGGTCTCGTCCGTGCCGGACAGGGTGACGCGACCGCTTTGGTGCTCGATCGAGGCGAGGCCGGGCAGGCCGTTCAGCTCGTGTTCGTCCAGGGGCGCGGAGGGCGTGAAGCTGATGGCGGTGGCGCCCGCCGAGCGGCGGATCAGCCCGGCCGGGGTGTCCAGGGCGGCCACCCTGCCCTTGTCGATCACCGCGATCCGGTCGCAGAGGCGCTGGGCCTCCTCCATGAAGTGGGTGACGAGCAGGACGGTGACGCCGTTCGCACGGATGTCCTCGATGAGCTGCCAGGTGTCGCGGCGGGCTCGGGGGTCCAGTCCGGTGGTGAGTTCGTCGAGGACGACGATCCGGGGGTCGCCGATGAGGGCGAGCGCGATGGACAGGCGTTGCTGCTGCCCGCCGGAGAGCTTGCCGAAGCGGCTGTTCAGGTGGGGGGTCAGGCCGAGGCGTTCGGCCAGGGGCCGCCAGTCGGCGGGCCGCGGATGGAAGGCGGCGTACAGCTCCAGGGCCTCGCGGACGGTGATCTTGGCCTGGAGCCGGCTCTGCTGGAGCTGGGCGCCGAGGACCTGGGCGACCTGCCCGTGGTCGGCGACCGGGTCGAGGCCGGTGACGCGGACGCGGCCCGCGTCGGGGACGCGCAGGCCCTCGACGCATTCGACGGTGGTCGTCTTGCCGGCGCCGTTGGGGCCGAGGACGCCGAAGATCTCGCCCTCCTCGACCGTGAAGGAGACGCCGTCCACGGCGGGCCGGCCCCCGTAGGACTTGCGCAGATCGGTGACTTCTATGACGGGCATGGCACCAAGCGTCCCGGTGAGTGGGGTGCCCGTACATCGGCCGTCACGCTCGAGACGCATCGACCGATCGGCTGATGGGGTGGTACGACTCCCCCGGTCTCCCCGTACGGGCGACCGGAGCCGCAGGTCGTAGGTCCGAAGACCGAGTCCGGCCCGGTCAAAACTCGGTGGGCAGTGTCAGTTGCGTTCCGTAGGCTCACTGCTGATGGCCACGACATCCCCACCCGCGCCCCCGCCTCTCGAAACGCGCGAAGCGCCCGAAGCACCCGAAGCACCCGAAGCACGATCCACCGTCCGTACGCTGCTGCGCCTGTGGCCGTACGTACGGCCCGTGCGGGCGCGGCTGTTCACCGCCGCCTTCATCGCGATCCTCGCCTCGTGCATCGGCCTGGTCATCCCGCTGGTCCTGAAGTGGATGGTGGACGGTCCGATCGCCGACCGGGACCCGGCGGGTGTGTGGCTCGGCGCGCTGTACCTGCTGCTGCTCGGGCTCGCGGAGGCCCTGCTGTTCGGGTTCCGGCGGTGGCTGGTGGCGCGCCCGCTGTCGGGGGTCGAGGCGGGGATGCGGGCGGACCTGTACCGGCGTCTGCAGCGGCTGCCGGTGGCGTTCCACGACCGGTGGCCGTCGGGGCAGTTGTTGTCCCGGGGGACCACGGACCTGATGCTGCTGCGCATGTTCCTGGCCTTCCCGCTGACGTTCCTTCTGGTCAACGGGGTGACGATCCTTGTCGGTGTGATCATCATGCTGATCCAGGACTGGGCTCTGGGACTGGTGGTCCTGGTGCCGGCCGTGCCGGTGATGGTCATCTGCGTGGCCTTCGAGAAGCGGTACTCCAAGGCGTCCCGGCTCGCCCAGGACCAGGTCGGCGACCTGACGACGGTCGTCGAGGAGAGCGTGCTCGGCATCCGCGTCATCAAGGGGTTCGGACGGCACCGCAGCCAGGCGCGGGCGTTCCGGGAGCTGGCGAAGGAGCTGCGCGGGACGGAGCTGCACAAGGCCCGGCTGCTGGCCTCCATCATGAGCGTCATCGTGACGCTCCCTGAGCTGGCCATCGGCACGACACTGGTGCTGGGGACCATGCGGGTGGCCGACGGGGACCTGTCCGCGGGCACCCTGGTGGCGTTCCTGTCGACGGCCCTGGCGCTGCGCTGGCCCGTGGACTCGATCGGCTTCCTGCTGGCGATGAGCCAGGAGGCGGCGACCGCGACCGAGCGGTACTTCGAGGTGATGGACGCCGAGGAGGAGTCCCCGGGCCCCGACGGCGCACGGACATCGGTCACTCCCGAGGGCGGTGACGGCGGGCTGCGCTTCCACGACGTCACCTTCCGCTACCCCGACGCCCCCTCCGGCTCCCCGCCCGTCCTCGACCGTGTCGACCTGCACATCCGGCCCGGTGAGTCGATGGCCCTGGTCGGTGCGACCGGCAGCGGCAAGACCACGCTCACCGCCCTGGTCCCGCGGCTGCACGAGGCGACCTCGGGGCGGATCACCCTGAACGGCACGGACATCACCGCGCTCTCCCGCGAGGAACTGCGCAGCAGGGTCTCCGTCGCCTTCGAGGAGCCCACCCTGTTCTCGGCCGCGGTCGGGGAGAACGTGCTGATGGGCGCGGGGCCCGGGGCCGGGAAGGCCGAGCTGGAGCGGGCGCTGGGCGTGGCGCAGGCCGACTTCGTGGACGCGCTGCCCCAGGGCGCCGACACCCAGGTCGGCGAGCAGGGGCTCAGTCTCTCCGGCGGGCAGCGGCAGCGTCTCGCGCTGGCCCGCGCGGTGGTCGGGCAGCCCGAGTTCCTGGTGCTGGACGATCCGCTGTCCGCGCTCGACGTGCACACGGAGGCCGCGGTCGAGGCCGCCCTGCGCCGGGTGCTCGCCGACACCACCGCGCTGATCGTGGCGCACCGCCCGTCCACGGTGCTGTTGGCCGACCGCGTCGCCCTGCTCTCCGGCGGCCGGATCACGGCGGTCGGCACCCACCACGAACTGCTGCGCACCCACCCCGAGTACGCCCACCTCATGGCCGGCGACCCGGCGGGGGAACAGGAGAACCAGCGATGACGGCGGCCCCCACCGCGCCCGCTCGGGACGAGGACGGCAAGAACGGCGAGTCACGCCCCCCGCAGGCCGGCGACCCCTTCGACCAGGACGTACTGCCCGCTCCCCCGGGCGCCACCGGCGTCCTGCTGCGCTCCCTGCTGGCCCCGATGCGGGGCAGGGTCGCCCTCACCGCGCTCCTGCTGCTGCTCCAGCAGACGGCGGTGCAGGCGGGCCCGCTGCTGGTGGCGTACGCGATCGACCGGGGCGTGCCCGCGTTCCGGTCCGCCGACCACGGGCCGCTGATCGCGGTCGCGGTGGGCTATCTGCTGTGTGCGGCGTCGGGCGGTGTGCTGCAGTACGCGTTCATCGCCACCGCCGCCCGGGTCAGCCAGGACGTGCTGCTGGATCTGCGCGGCCGGATCTTCCGGCACGCGCAGGCGCTCAGCGTCGACTTCCACGAGCGCTACACCTCGGGCCGGCTCATCTCCCGCTCCACCACGGACGTCGAGTCGCTGCGGGAGCTGCTGGAGGAGGGCCTACAGGAGCTGGTCACGGTCGTCGTGTCCTGCGTCTACGTCTCGGTGCTGCTGCTCTGGCTGGACCTCGGGCTCGGCGCGATGGCGGCGGCGTCCTTCGTCCCGCTGTACGCACTCGTACGGTCGTACCGGCGGCGCGTCACGGAGGTGTACCGGCAGCGGTCGACGGCGATCGCCGCGGTGATCGTGAAGTTCGTCGAGACGATGAACGGCATCCGCCCGGTGCGCGCCTTCCGCCGCGAGGCCGCCAACGACGCCGACTTCCGCGCACTGAACCGGCGGCACGAGCGGACCAACGGGGACGCCCTGCTGGAGATGGCCCGCTATGTCGTCGGTTCCCGGGTGGTCGCCAACACGACGGTCGCGCTGATCGTGCTGTGGGGTGCCTACCGGGTCGCGGACGGGACGCTCGCGCTCGGTGTGCTGGCGGCGGCGGTGCTGTACCTGCGGCGGCTGTACGACCCGATCGACCGGCTGGGCATGTTCCTCAACGCGTACCAGTCGGCGGCCGCCTCGCTGGAGAAGATCGCCGGACTCCTGGCGCAGGTCCCGTCCGTGCCGGAGCCCGCGGACCCCCAGGGGCTTCCGGAGGCGCCGTCGCGGCACCCGGGGCGCGAGGTCGTCTTCGACTCGGTCCGTTTCGCGTACCGCACCGGCGGCGAGGTGCTGCCACGCTTCGACCTCACCCTCCCGGCCGGGCAGACCGTCGCCGTCGTCGGCTCGACCGGCGCGGGCAAGTCGACGCTGGCCAAACTGCTCGCCCGCTTCTACGACCCCACCGACGGCCGGGTCCTGCTGGACGGCGTCGACCTGCGCGACCTCGCGGGACCCGAACTGCGTCGCGGAGTGGTCATGGTGACGCAGGAGGCGTTCCTGTTCTCCGGCACGGTCGCCGAGAACATCGCCATCGGCCGCCCGGACGCCACCCGTGCGGAGATCGAGCGGGCCGCGAAGGAGATCGGCGCGCACGACTTCATCGCCGCCCTGCCCGACGGCTACGACACCGACGTGCGCAAGCGCGGCGGCCGCATCTCGGCCGGCCAGCGCCAACTCGTCGCCTTCGCCCGGGCCCTGCTCGCCGACCCGGCCGTACTGATCCTGGACGAGGCGACCAGCTCCCTGGACATCCCCGGCGAGCGGGCGGTGCAGCGGGCGATGGCGACGGTCCTGCGGGGGCGTACGGCGGTGGTGATCGCCCACCGCCTGTCCACCGTGGAGATCGCGGACCGCGTCCTGGTGATGGAACACGGCCGCATCGTGGAGGACGGCGCCCCGGCCGAACTCATCGCGGGCACCGGCCGCTTCGCGGACCTCCACCGCGCCTGGCGGGACAGCCTGGCGTAACGGGAGCGCAGACGCACGTGAAGTAAGCGCAGACGCACGTGAAGTAGACGTACGTGAAGAAGCGGGCAGGCGCGGGACCGCTGCCGTCGCCGGCCGCACCGGCGCCACACCGGCGAAACGCTCCGTTTATCGAACCCGAACTCTCGGACAACGGACTGTTTCCGGCCAATGTTATGACGCGCTCCTGACAAGGAGTGCGGTCTCCTGCGACTCTTCCCACGGCCACCGCGCGACAACCCCACAGCGCCACCGAACCGTCGTGCCCCGGCCATCGCTCCAGCACAGCAGCACGTGGTACCGCGTACCGCCCTGTTCTGCCCGGCCGGCTCACCAGTCGGCCGGTCTCCCCTGGCCGCACAACCCGCGGCCGCGCAGAAGGAGTCAGTGTTGAGAAGCAGGTCCTCCCACGGACGCACCCCCCACACCGCCCGCCGCCGCACCGCCGCCCTCGCCCTCGCCGGGGTCGCCGCCCTGGTCGCCACGGCCGTGCAGTCCGGCAGCGCCACCGCCGCCCCGGACGACACCCCCTCGGCCGCGAGCCGGGCGAACCCGGGCGCCGAGTCGGTCCGGCTCACCCCCGCCCAGCGCGCCGAGCTGATCCGCGAGGCGAACGCCACCAAGGCGGACACCGCCGCGGACCTCGGCCTGGGCGCGAAGGAGCAGCTCGTCGTCCGTGACGTCCTCAAGGACCGCGACGGCACCGTCCACGTCCGCTACGAGCGCACCTACGACGGCCTGCCCGTCCTCGGCGGCGACCTGGTCGTCCAGGGCGAACGGGCCGGCACGGCCGAGTCCGTGGTCAAGGCCACCCGGGCCTCGGTGAAGCCCGCCACCACCAAGGCCGCGGTGCCCGCCGCCAAGGCGGAGCAGCAGGCCCTCGGCGCCGCGAAGGCCGAGAACGCCAAGAGCCCCGGCGTCGAGGGCGCCCCGCGCAAGGTCGTCTGGGCCGCGGACGGTACCCCGACCCTCGCGTACGAGACCGTCGTCGGCGGGCTCCAGCACGACGGCACCCCGCAGGAACTGCACGTCGTCACCGACGCCACCACGGGCGAGAAGCTGTACGAGTGGCAGGCAGTCCAGAACGGAACCGGCCACACCGTCTACAGCGGCACCGTCGACCTGACCACCACCCGGTCCGGATCGTCGTACAACCTCACCGACGGGGCGCGCGGCAACCACAGGACGTACAACCTGAACCGCGGCACCTCCGGCACCGGCACGCTGTTCTCCGGCTCCGACGACGTCTGGGGCAACGGCAGCCCGTCCAACGCGGAGTCGGCCGCCGCTGACGCCCACTACGGGGCCGCGCTGACCTGGGACTACTACAAGAACGTGCACGGCCGCAACGGCATCCGCGGAAACGGCACGGGCGCCTACTCCCGGGTCCACTACGGCAACAACTACGTCAACGCCTTCTGGTCGGACAGCTGCTTCTGCATGACCTACGGCGACGGATCGGGCAACGCCAACCCGCTGACCTCGATCGACGTGGCGGCCCACGAGATGACCCACGGCCTCACCTCGAACACCGCCGGCCTGCGCTACAGCGGGGAGTCCGGCGGCCTCAACGAGGCGACCAGCGACATCTTCGGCGCGACGGTGGAGTTCTACGCCGGCAACTCCTCGGACGTCGGTGACTACCTCATAGGCGAGGAGATCAACATCCGCGGCGACGGCACCCCGCTGCGCTACATGGACAGGCCGAGCAAGGACGGCTCGTCCAAGGACTCCTGGTACTCCGGGCTCGGCTCGATCGACGTGCACTACTCCTCGGGTCCCGCGAACCACTTCTTCTACCTGCTGAGCGAGGGCAGCGGAGCCAAGACCATCAACGGCGTCAGCTACAACTCGCCCACCTCGGACGGGCTGCCGGTCACCGGCATCGGCCGTGCCAAGGCGGAGAAGATCTGGTTCCGCGCGCTGACCACCAAGTTCACCTCGACCACCAACTACGCCGGCGCCCGCACCGGCACCCTGGCGGCGACCGGTGAGCTGTACGGCACGAACAGCGCCGAGTACAAGGCGGTGCAGAACGCCTGGGCCGCCGTCAACGTCGGTGCCCGCGCCGGCGGCTGAGGACGCGGGGCCGGGCGGCCGGCAGGCCGCGGGCCCGCCGTGCGCGGCACGGGGGCGCCCGCACCGGAGTCGAATCTTCCGGTGCGGGCGCCCCCGTGCCACCGGGTGTGCGGGGCCGTCCTACCCTTGGGTCCCATGTCTTCGGCGGACTTCACCTACGACCACGTCGGCGCGACCCGTGAACCGGGTTTCTGCCCTCCCGGGTTCCACCCCCTGCACGTGCGCACCCGCCTCGGCGAGGGCGAGGCGGTCTTCCGCCAGGGCGCGGAGGCGGTGCTCACCTGGGAGCTGCACCGGGCCCTGGGCGTCGGCATCGACACCACCGCCGACCGCGCTGCGCCCGGTGTCGACGTCACCGTCACGCTCGCCG
This sequence comes from Streptomyces sp. NPDC050388, assembly GCF_040655635.1. Taxonomy (NCBI): domain Bacteria; kingdom Bacillati; phylum Actinomycetota; class Actinomycetes; order Kitasatosporales; family Streptomycetaceae; genus Streptomyces; species Streptomyces sp. NPDC050388. The sequence goes on along the minus strand of NZ_JBFAKH010000032.1, from coordinate 5,521 downwards.
GGGTGGTCAGGGCGCCGTGCCGGGTGGTCTGGACGCTGGAGGAACCCCGCAGGGCCGGCTGGGCGTACGGCACCCTGCCCGGTCACCCGGAGTGCGGCGAGGAGGCCTTCGTCGTGCACCGCACCGGTGACGGAACGGTGTGGCTGACCGTCTCCGCGTTCAGCAAGGCGGCCCGCTGGTACGCCCGGGCGGCCGGCCCGGCGGTCCGCGGAATGCAGCACGCCTACGCCCGCCGCTGCGGCACGGTGCTGCGGCGCCTGGCCACGAAGGGCCTCGAGGAGTTCTGAGGCCCTTCGCCTCACCCGACGTCCGTCCGCCGGGCCGGCGGCCTACCGCATCAGCAGCCCCGCCGCCCCCAGGACGTCCTCCGAGGGGGCCGCGACCAGACCCATCTCCGTGCCGTACGCCAGCAGCGGATGGCTGGGCAGGACACGGACCGTGTAGCCGAAGGGCCCGGTGCGGTCCAGGCAGAGCGGACCCTCGTACACCCAGCGGCCCTCCAGGTCGGCGGCCCCCACCGGTTTCAGCGGGACGGGCGTCGCGCCGGTGATGCGGTCCTCCTCGTCCACCCGCCCGGAGACCGCCTGGACCTCGACGTCGTCCGGATCGAGGTCGCCGAGACCGACGCGCACCCGCAGCGCGAGGGTGGTGCCGAGTTCCGCGGTGGCCGTCGTCGTCCCGGACGTCTCGACGTGGTCGACGCTCACGCCGTGCCAGGCGGCGCGCACCCGGGTCTTCCACCGGGCGAGGTCGCGCGCACGGTCGGGTCCCATCGCCCGGTGGGCGCGCGCGGCGGGCGCGTACAGGCGCTCGACGTACTCGCGGACCATGCGGCCGGCCAGCACCTTCGGGCCGAGCAGGCTCAGGGTGTGCCGGACCATCTCCAGCCACCGGTCGGGCAACCCGCTCTCACCGCGCTCGTAGAAGCGCGGCGTGATCCGCTGCTCCAGCAGGTCGTACAGTGCGGCGGCCTCCAGGGCGTCGCGCCGGTCCGGGTCGTCCCCCGCTGCCGAAAGCGTGGGGGCGCCCCCACCCGACCCGTCCGCGGTGGGGATGGCCCAGCCGAAGTCGGGCTGGAACCACTCGTCCCACCAGCCGTCCAGCACCGAGAGGTTGAGGCAGCCGTTGAGGGCGGCCTTCATGCCGCTGGTCCCGCACGCCTCCAGCGGCCGCAGCGGGTTGTTCAGCCAGATGTCGCAGCCGGGGTAGAGCTTCTGCGCCATCGCCATGCCGTAGTCGGGCAGGAAGACGATCCGGTGCCGCACCCGCGGGTCGTCGGCGAACCGGACCAGCTCCTGGATGAGCCGCTTGCCGCTCTCGTCCGCCGGGTGCGCCTTGCCCGCGACCACGATCTGCACCGGCCGCTCGGGGTGCAGCAGCAGGTTCGTCAGCCGGTCCCGGTCCTGCAGCATCAGCGTCAGCCGCTTGTACGAGGGGACCCGCCGGGCGAAGCCGATGGTCAGCACGTCCGGGTCGAGCACCCGGTCGATCCAGCCGAGCTCCGCCGTCCCCGCGCCGCGCTGCCGCCACGAGGCGCGCAGCCGCTCCCGCACCTCCGTCACCAGCAGCGAGCGCAGGGACCGGCGCAGCTCCCAGATGTCCTCGTCGGGGATGTCGCCGACGGAGTTCCAGCGGTCCGAGCGGTCCGAGCCGCCGACGGTCAGCGCCTCCTCGGCTCGCTCGGCGCCGATCTGCCGGGCACCGAGCCGGAGCACCTCGGGGGCGACCCAGGTCGGCGCGTGCACCCCGTTGGTCACGGAGGTGATGGGCACCTCCTCGGGATCGAATCCGGGCCAGAGCCCGGCGAACATCTCGCGGCTGACCCTGCCGTGCAGCAGGGAGACGCCGTTGGCGCGCTGGGCCAGACGCAGGCCCATGAGGGCCATGTTGAAGAGGTTGTGCTCGCCGCCGGGGTACGTCTCCATGCCGAGCCGGAGGACGCGGTCGACCTCGATGCCCGGCAGTTCGGCGTCGGGGCCGAAGTGGCGGGCGACCAGCTCACGGTCGAAACGGTCGATGCCGGCCGGTACGGGGGTGTGCGTGGTGAACACGGTCCCCGCCCGGACCGTCTCCAACGCGGGACCGAACTCCAGTCCTTCGGCGCGCAGTTCGGCGATGCGCTCCAGGCCGAGGAAACCGGCGTGGCCCTCGTTGGTGTGGAACACCTCGGGCGGTGCGTGCCCGGTCAGCCTGCAGTACGCGCGCACCGCCCTGACCCCTCCTATGCCGAGCAGCATCTCCTGGAGCAGGCGGTGCTCGCTGCCGCCGCCGTAGAGCCGGTCGGTGACGCCGCGTTCGCCGAGGTCGTTCTCCTCGACGTCGGAGTCCAGCAGGAGCAGCGGGACCCTGCCCACCTGGGCCAGCCAGATCCGGGCGCGCAGCGAGCGGCCGCCGGGCAGCGCGAGGATCACCAGGGCGGGGGTGCCGTCGGGTTCCTTGAGCTGGGCGAGGGGCAGCTCGTGGGGGTCGAGGACGGGGTAGTGCTCCTGCTGCCAGCCGTCCCGGGACAGCGACTGGCGGAAGTAGCCGTGCCGGTAGAGCAGACCGACGCCGATCAGCGGGACGCCGAGGTCGCTGGCGGCCTTGAGGTGGTCGCCGGCGAGGATGCCGAGCCCGCCGGAGTACTGCGGAAGGGCGGCCGTGATGCCGAACTCCGGGGAGAAGTAGGCGATGGCTGCGGGCAGTCGGTCACCCTGCGACCGGGAGCCGGACTGGTCCTGGTACCAGCGGTCGCCGGTCATGTACGTGTGCAGGTCGTCCGCGACGGCGTCGAGACGGTCCAGGAACGGGCGGTCCCCGGCCAGTTCCACGAGCCGGCCCGGCGGCACACTGCCCAGCAGCCGTACGGGGTCCCGGCCGCAGGCGGCCCAGCGTTCGGGGTCGACGGAGCGGAACAGGTCGCCGGTCGGCGTGTGCCAGGACCAGCGCAGGTTCCGGGCCAGTTCACTGAGGGGCCGGAGGGGGTCGGGGAGAACGGGTCGGACGGTGAATCGACGGATCGCCTTCAAGTTCCACCTCGGCGCGAGTCGCGGTGCGGAAGGACGGCTGTGTGCGTCCGGTCGTCGCGCACGACAGTACCGGCGGGGACGCCCTCCACGCTGGAAGCCGGGCGATCCGGCCCCGCCGTACCCCGGCCCGAACGATTCGCCTCATGACGGATATGGCCGATTCCCCACCCGCAGGCGTCCTTGTGGCACTTCGTTCCGCACGAGACGCTGCCACGGTGGCGTACGGCGTCGCGGGCCGGGTGCGCCCGGCCCGCGACGCCGTACGCCGATTCGCCGTTCGCGGAGTCAAGGAGGGGAACTCGGACCATGGCACGGACGCGAACGCGGCGTCTGCGCCGGGCGGGGGTCATGGCGGCGGTCCTGTGTACCGCGACGGTCTCGGCCGCGACCCTGCCCGCGCACGCCGCGCCTGAGGGGCGGATATCCGGCGCCGGGGCACCCGGCTCCGTGACCGGCAGCTACCTGGTGACACTGGAGAAGGGGACCGCGGCACGCTCGGCCGTCGGCAGGGATCTCGTGCAGCGCCACGGGGCGAGAATCAGCCATACCTACGGCACCGTGCTCAACGGCTACGCCATCCGGGCCGACGCGAGAGAGGCCGCGCGGCTCGCGGCCGACCCCCGGGTCGCCTCGGTCACCCAGGACACCCGGGTGACGCCGGCCTGGACGCCGGGTACGCCGAAGGAACCGCAGAAACCGCAGGAACCGCAGGAACCGCAGAAGACACCGAACAACACGCAGCAGCACCCGCCGTCCTGGGGACTGGACCGCGTGGACCAGCGGGACCTGCCGATGGACGAGCGGTACACCACGCCGGCCACGGCGGGCGCGGGGGTGACGGTCTACGTCATCGACACCGGCGTACGAATATCGCACCACGACTTCGGCGGCCGGGCCCGGCACGGCTGGGACTTCGTCCAGAACGACCGGACCGCCCAGGACGGCAACGGCCACGGCACCCATGTGGCCGGCATCATCGCGGGGAAGACCCACGGCGTCGCGAAGCGGGCCAGGATCGTCTCCGTCCGCGTGCTCGACGACAACGGCTCGGGCACCACGGCCCAGGTGATCGCGGGCATCGACTGGGTGACCCGGAACGCGGTCAGGCCCGCGGTCGCCAATCTCAGCCTCGGCGGCTTCCACAACGCCCAACTGAACGACGCCGTAAGGAAGTCCATCGCGTCCGGCGTCAGCTACACGGTCGCCGCGGGAAACGAGGGAACAGCGGCGGCCCTGTACTCACCCGCGGGTGTGAAGCAGGCGATCACGGTGGGCGCGACCGACCGGCAGGACAAGAAACCGGCCTTTTCCAACCACGGATCCGCCCTCGATCTGTTCGCCCCGGGGGTGTCCATCACCTCGGCGTCGGCGGTGAGCGACACCGGGCAAGTCACCGCCTCGGGTACGTCGATGGCGTCCCCGCACGCGGCGGGCGCGGCGGCGCTGTACCTCGCCGAGCATCGGCGGGTCACCCCGGCGCAGGTGGCGAACGCACTGGTCAGGGAGGCGACTGGCGGGAAGGTGAGCGACCGCGGGCTCGGCTCGCCGAACCGGCTGCTCCGGACGCCGACTCGGTAGTGCGTACCTGTCGGACCCTCGCGCCACGACCACCCGGGCACCGGCGGGGAGGCGGGCGAGGGCCCGGGAGCGGGCCTCCCGAGGACCGGCTCCGTCCCGCGCGGACGGGGCCGGTTCTTGTATGTCGACATACGCGCGGGTAGTTAACAAAGCGCCGGATTGCCCACCCGAACAGTGTGGGAAGGCTCCTGCGGTACACCCCTCAGGAACCCCACGCAGCATCAAGCAGGACCCACCTCCCCACAGTCATCCGCCCACCCACGTTGACGCGGACAGGAGCGGTCATGCCCGCCACGCATCATTCGTCGTCGGCCCCTCCGACACCTTCTCCGAAGCCCGCTGCCGGAACGCCCCCACCGGCCGCGGCGAACTCGACCTCCCTGGGGCGCATCCCCGTCCTCGACGTCCGGCCGATGGTCCGTCAGGGACGCCTGCCGGCGAAGGCCGTCGTCGGTGAGACGTTCGAGGTGACGGCCACCGTGTTCCGTGAGGGGCACGAGGCGGTGGCCGCCAACGTCGTCCTGAAGGACCCCGAGGGCCGACCCGGGCCGTTCATCCCGATGCGGGAGCTGGCGCCGGGCACGGACCGGTGGGGGGCGACCGTCCGCGCCGACGCGACGGGGCGTTGGACGTACACCGTGGAGGCGTGGGGCGACCCCATCACGACCTGGCGCCGCCACGCGCGGATCAAGATCCCGGCGGGTACGGACACGGAGCTGGTGCTGGAGGAGGGCGCCCTGCTCCACGAACGGGCGGCGGCCGAAGCACCGGAGCCGGACCAACGGGGCGTCCTCCTCGACGCGGCGGACGCGCTGCGCGACGAACGGCGGCCGACGGCTTCCCGGTTGGCGGCGGCGTTGACGCCGGAGGTGGACGCGGTCCTGGCCCGCCACCCGCTGCGGGAACTGGTCACCCCCGGCGACCCGATGCCCCTG